>JAVHLZ010000001.1:141043-163232 GCA_031081675.1 Armatimonadota bacterium | reverse complement strand
CACCGGCCGAGATGTTCTGGGGTGTGGCCTGGAGGAGAGAGGATGAACAGAGCGCTCATGCGTAATGTGTGCACACCATTCCGAAACTGGACACCCTAGATTCGAACTGTTCCCTGTGGCGTTGATCCCAAAGGGATCATGTGATGTGACATGTCCTCGACGCCCGTGGATACGCCTTCCGCCGGCGCACGTCAGCAGGCCTGAAGGAAGTTCGAGGATTTCCGCACATCCCTTCCATCGCCGGCGACGGCGCTGCCTGGCCTGCAAACCTGACGAGAGCCACCCCCCGGCGGGCTGGCGGCGGCGCGGCCACCAGGCGGGGAGCTCGGTGCCGAAGCCGGACAGGCGATTTGGACCGTGGTCCTGGCATGGACAACCTGGGGGCCGGGCAGCTGGCTGCGCAGCTGGCCCGGACCGAGCAGGTTGGCGCCGGATCTGTCGGGTGCTGACCGACCAGGCCCGCGAGGACCGTGGGGTACATGGTCCGGGAGATTCGCCACCGTCGCAGTCGGACCGGAGCGCGCCTGGGTCAACGGTTCGCGGAACGCCTCTCGTACCATTCCCAGCCGGCTGCGGCGCGTCGAGACCCTTCTTGCTCACCGTCTCCATGCGGGCGCCTCCTGTCAGGCGGCTGACCCACGCCGGTCGGCCTGCGGAGTCCACCCGCAGTACCAGATGGAGTCCGTGGGAATACGGCTCGGTACATGTCACGAGGACCAGGGGGTGAAGACAGGAGGAATGCGGTGACCCCGTTTGGTGTCCTGACCCCCTTCGTGGTATCATGTGAAAAAACGCTCATGGCGAGCGTCTCGAAGAGACGCACGTTTCAGCCTGGCCTGACTCCAGACGAGGGAACAGAACAACGCCAACCGGAGGTGATTCACCAGTGCACGTAGGGATTGCTCGCAGGTCTGCCATCGTCCTGGTGGCCGTCCTTCTGCTGACGTGGCCGGCGGCGCCCAGGGCACAGGCGCAGCGCTCTGGTGGAACGCTGACCATTGCGCGGCCGGTGGACGCTGTCTCCCTGGACCCGCATTTCGAGACGACAGCGCCCGGGGCGTGGGTCTATCAACTGATCCTTGAGCCGTTGGTGGCCCTTGGACCTGACATGAAGATCAAGCCTGTGCTTGCTTCCAG
Organism: Armatimonadota bacterium; assembly: GCA_031081675.1. NCBI lineage: Bacteria > Bacillati > Armatimonadota > Armatimonadota bacterium. The sequence continues at coordinate 162,095 of JAVHLZ010000001.1, read as the reverse complement.
TTACAAGGTTCTGGACGCCACGCGAATCCGATTCACCTTGCGGCGGGGGGTGCGCTTCCACGATGGTACCCCCTTCAACGCCCAGGCCGTGAAGTTTACCTTTGAGCGTGCGTTCGACCGGAGGAACCCGGGCCGCTGGGCGAGCCTCGCGGGGCCCATCAAGGGCGTGGAGGTCGTGGATGACTACACGGTGGATATCGTCACCAGCGAGCCGTATGCGCCCTTGCTGTATAGTGTGGCGATGGTCTACGCCGGCATCGTGAGTCCTGCCGCCGTGCAGCGCCTGGGCCCGGAGTTCAGCCGCCAGCCGGTGGGTACCGGACCGTTCAAGTTTCAGGAGTGGCGTACCAACGACCGTATCACTGTCGTACGCAACGATGACTACTGGGGCCCGAAGCCTTACTTGGACCGCATTGTCTTTCGAGTCATTCCCGAGGAGTCTGCCCGGATGATTGCGCTACGCACCGGCGATGTGGATATGGTACTGGTGCCAGCGCCGGCCCAACTCGGTGCCTTTCGCCGCGACCCGGCATTTACGGTAGCGGAAGCTCAGGGTCTCCGCGTCGTCTTCGTTGGCATGAACCTGACCCGACCGCCGCTCTCCGACGTTCGGGTCCGCCGTGCCCTGGTGATGGGGACAAACCGCAAGGCAATCCTGGACAACATTCTCGAGGGCGCGGGTGGTCCTGCCGATGGCATCCTGGCCAAGGGCGTATTCGGCTACGCGCCCATGGAGCTAGACAAGCGCTATCCCTACGACCCAGACCGGGCACGGGCTCTGCTGCAGGAGGCAGGATTCCGTCCTGGGCCAGATGGCATTATGCAGCGCGAGGGGATCCCGCTGGTCCTCACCCTCATCAGCGCGCGTGGACGTTACTTGAAGGATGCCGAGATTGCGGAGGCCTGGCAGGCCCAGATGCGTGCCATCGGCGTCCGGGTGGACATCAGCTTCCTGGAGTGGGCCACGGTATTTACCCACGTCCGCGCGGCAACGCTGGACTACCACCTTTTCATGCTGGGGTGGGTCACCACTACAGCGGACGCGGATTACAGTCTCCTGCCCATGTTCCGCTCCAACATGGCACCCCCGACAGGTTGGAATACTTGGCGCTACGTGAATCCAGAGTTCGACCGGCTAGTGGATCAGGCGCGGGTCAGCACGAAAGCGGAAGAGCGCCAGGAACTGTATGCCCGGGCGCAGGCGATGATCGCCCGGGACATCATGTTCATTCCCTTCTACACGACGAAAGAGATCGCCGTGATGCGGTCGTACGTGAAAGGGTTCGTCCCGCACCCGATTGAGTACAACCAGGGGTTCGCGTACATTTGGCTTGAGAAGTAGCCTCTCCGCCACCGGTGGCCGGGCAACGCTCTCCCGGCCACCGGTGCGCACCCGAGTCGAGCCATGATTCGTTTCATCGCGCACCGCCTGCTTGCGTTGGTGCCCGTGCTGTTGGGCGTACCGCTGTTCATTATGCTCACCATCGACCTGATTCCCGGGGACCCGGCGGCGTTGATGTTGGGAGAAGGGGCCACCGAAGAGATGGTCACGGCGTTGCGGGCGTCATTGGACCTGGACAAGCCCCTGCTGGTCCGCTACGCGCGCTATGTCACGCGACTGCTGCATGGCGACCTCGGGCGCAGCATTCGAGAGGGACGACGGGTGAATGACGAGATCGCCGACGTCTGGCCAGCGACGGCGCAGCTTGCAATGGCCGCCCTGGGCCTGGCCGTGGCCGTGGGGATACCGTTGGGCGTACTCTCGGCTCGCTGGCCGAACTCTTGGTTCGACAACGTTGTACGGGTGGTCACCCTTTTTGGCCTGTCCATGCCCATCTTTTGGATCGGGCTGATCTTCATTGTGGTCTTCAGCCTGTGGCTGGGGTGGCTCCCCCCGGGGGGCCGCGGAGGCCTCCCGCATCTGGTGCTGCCCTCGGTTACGCTGGCGCTGCCCACGATCGCCATGCTGGCCCGCATGACCCGTTCCGCCATGCTGGAGGTCCTGCGGGAGGACTACATACGCACCGCTCACGCCAAAGGCGTTCCCGGTCCTCGGGTTCTGCTTCGTCACGCTCTGCGTAACGCCTTCATTCCTGTCACTACTGTCCTAGGACTGCAGACCGGGCAGTTGCTGGGCGGAGCAATTCTCACAGAAACTGTCTTTTCCTGGCCTGGCATCGGTCGGATGCTGGTGCGCGCTATCTTCGCTCGAGACTATGTGCTCCTGCAGGGGGGCGTACTGGTGCTGGCGCTGACGTTCGTCCTGGTGAACTTGGCTGTGGACCTCTCCTACGCGTACTTCGACCCGCGCATCTCCTACGCATGAGAGCGACCTTGTCGGCAGAGGAGCTCCGCGCTACCCGACCCTGGCCCGAGCGCCAGCGGACCACCGGCCAACTGTTCTGGCGGCGGCTGACGCGCAACCGCCTGGCACTTGTTGGGCTGAGCATTGTCGCCCTCCTGGCGGCTGTGGCGATCTTTGCTCCGTGGATAGCCCCACGCGACCCCTCTGCGCAGATCCTGGAGCACAAGCGCCAGCCGCCATCGGCTGCGTATCCGCTGGGGACAGATGAGTTCGGCCGGGACATCCTCAGCCGGCTCATCTTCGGAAGCCGGGTGGCCTTGCTGGCCGGCGGGATGTCGGTGTTCATTGCCCTGATGCTGGGGACGGCGCTGGGGACCATATCAGCGTACTTTGGCCGTCTGGTGGACCAAGTCGTGATGCGGATGATGGACGTCCTGCTCGCGTTCCCCTACCTGCTGCTGGCTATCGTCATCATCAGTGCGCTCGGGCCAGGCCTGGTGAACACTATTCTGGCCGTGGGAATCTGGGCGACCCCGGGTTTTGCCCGCGTGATCAGGAGTGCGGTGCTGTCGGTGAAGCAGCAGGAATACGTGCAGGCCGCTCGTGCCATCGGTGCCAGCGCAGGCCGCGTCATCACCCGACACATCCTACCCAACTGCATCTCCGTCGCCATCGTCTACTCTGCGCTCTACATGGCCAACGCCATCCTACTGGAAGCGGCGCTGTCATTCCTGGGACTGGGCGTGCAGCCGCCTACGCCCTCATGGGGGCTCATGGTCAGCACGGGGCGCGACTTCCTCCTCATCGCCCCGCACATCGCCACGTTCCCGGGCCTGGCCATCGCGGTGACTGTTTTGGGTTTCAACCTGCTGGGCGACGGGCTGCGCGATGCCCTAGACCCACGGACCTGATCGGCCGGCGAGCAGCTACCCTGCTACGGGTCTCCTTCTGCACCGATCCCGAACAGCGGATCGTCCTTGCGCACCGCAAGAGCTGTGACCATGAAGAGCACCACGCCGTTTGCCGGCGCCTCCAGCACCGCCAGAAGGTCTCCGAAGAGATCACGCACCTCGCCGATAATTTGACTTCGTTCGACCATCTGGCCCGTGGTGACGGCCGGATAGAACGCCCCCTCAACCGGGGCCCGTACCCAGAGAAAGCGCGAGAGCCGCCTGGGACTCGCCCGAAGGACAAGCTGGCCCTGGAGCATCCCCAGGCGGACCATGACGTTTGTTACGCCCCGGACGTGCCGTTCCACCGAAGCCCGATCCAGCACGCCCTGCTGCCCCACCTCGGCGATAATGGCGGGAATTCCCAGGCGCGCCGCAGCAACGTAGGAGGCGCCGGGAACAGCGTCCGGCGGAGCGGCGATGACGTAGTCCAAGTCGAACGCTTCTGCCATGGTTTCTGCGCTGCGATCGAGCCCGGCATTGCCCGTCTGCTGGTAGATGGCAAACGGGATAAGGCTCTCGATCATGTCACCGCCATGCAGGTCGATGTAGGCGTCGCTGCCCTTGATCAGCTCGTTGGTCAGAAAGTGCGTGACACGCTCAGAGGGCGAGCCTGCCATGTCCCCCGGAAAGATACGGTTGATGTTCTTGCCGTCGCGGGGATTGACGTACATGCTGCGTTCATAAAATCCCGGCGTGTTGATCAGGGAGACGATGATGAGAGTGCCTCGCAGCCTGGCCGGGTCCAGCTCCTGCCCCAGACGGATGGCCGCCGCGATGCCCGCGTACTCGGCCGCATGTACGCCAGCGGTAATGGTGAGCGTGGGGCCATCGTCTGCCCCTCGGATCACCACCGCTGGTACTTCCCAGTCCGGCTCCACACCTGGGATGCGAACCATTCCCTGCGCGCGCCCGCCTCGTCCGGGGTGCAGGTGGGCAAAGGCGACACGGCTCATCCCCCGTAGACCTCCGCGTTCACTGCGCTTAGCTCCGCCAGGTTGTCCCAGTGCATCTGTCGCCTCCCCTCCTCCAGGTCGTGAATCATCTTTTGGAGGCGGGCATTGAGCGGCACGGGGATCCCGTGACGCGCCGCCACAGTCACCACGGCGCCAACGATCTGGTCGACTTCGGTCTTGCGGCGGTGGATGGCAAGATCCCGCCATACACCGCTCTTGATTTTCAGTGATCGCCGGTTGAATTCCACCAGGCGGTCCAGGCTGGCGGCGATGCCTGGCCAGTCCCGCGGCTCTCGGAAAGCGAAGGCGGCCGGGTCGTAACCGTCGAACCCCTCGCAACGCACGCCCTCGGCTTCCGCAACGCGGATCGTCTCAGCGGCCAGGTTTGCCAGCATCGGCCGAGAGGGCAGATGACTCAGCACATCCGCAATCGGCTCGTCCACCAGGGCGGTGGCGAAGAGCATCGAGCCGTAGCCCAACTTGCCCCAGAGATATCCCCAGATATTGTCAGTGGCCATCGCGGTGGGGAGGAATGCTTGGCGGAAGACGTCGGCGAGCATGCGGACGCGCTCCGAGATCCTGCCATCCAGCTCGCCGAAGTAGAGAGCGCCGCTCCCCCCGTACGTGACCCGGCCCGGAGCCAAATAGTCAGCCCCGAAGTTCACGAATGCCCCCACCGTGCGCTCAGGGCCCACGCGAGCGGCAATGGCGTGTTCGTTCAAACCGTTTTGCAGCGAGACGATGTAGCTCCCCTGGCCCAGCACCGGCACGATGGGATCCAGGGCCACCTCGGTGTGCATCGCCTTTACGCACAGGAGTACGGGTAGGTCGATGAGACGCAGGCTGTCGCCGTCCGGGGTAGCACCCCGGCTCAGGAGGACATCTCGGAGCTCGGCAGGGAGTATCGCCCGGGCACGAACCGTAAACGTCTCCAGGCCTTCCACCGTCAGCCCAGTCGAATTGATAGCGTCCACGTGCGCGGCGTTCGTGTCGACGAACAGCACGTCATGGCCGCCGCGTACAAGATACGCCCCAACGGTCCCGCCGATCGCTCCCGCACCTACGACGATGAATTGCACGCTTATCGAGCCGCCTCCTCTGCGATCTCCCGCGCAGTACGCAACGCGTGCAGCAGGAGATTCCTGCCTCGCGTTGCCGCGATGGTCAGCGCCCGCGCTTCTGCCGAGCCCTCTGGCACCGTCGCCAGCCGCTCCGCTTCCACCAGAGGCGGCAGGAAGGGAATGGTAGTGGCGGGGTCGTGGTCGAATCGACCCGCTCGCGTGTACAGGACGGGGATGAGCACGCGGCCGAGGGTCGTCAGAGCCCGGTTGATTCTCTCCACACCCCGGGGCCGCGCCCCCTTGGCCCTTGTTGCCCGGAGCCGGAGGGCTCGGGCCGCCGCCAAAAATGCCCGCGCCTCCGCCAGGCAGGCGGACAGGTCGAACCGGCCGTCCAGACGCGCCTGCAGTTCCCTGAGCTTGACAATCACGTCTTTAGCTACGGCTGCGTAGTCCAGGGGCAACACCGGGGCTGTGCACAGCCAGTACGCAGCTGCGGCATAGATCTGAGCGTCGCGCAGGAGGTTGCGTGGGTCAATCTTGTCTATCAGGTCCTGGGGTGTGTGCCACCACCAGCCAAGGCCTCCGCTGTTGCTCCCGGTGAGCGCAAAGTCTCGGCTCGCCTCCGGCCCAAAAGGAGGATGCTCGGATAGCGTCATGAATAATGAGGGGATGCCGATTCCGAGGAAAGACTGATCTCCTGTCCGCCCTACGCGTGTACCGCGGAACTGCTGCCGGGCGATCCGGCGGATGACGGCTGCACCAATCGCCCACGTTTCCGGCATGCAGTATCCTCCTTCAAGCACGTCGGCGCCCCGCCCGCCAATGGAGTCCACGTAGATGTGCACCACGCAACGGCGCGCCAAGTCTTCCCAGAAGTTGTCGGCATACCAGGCGGATCCTGCATACCGACCGTGGGAGTGTCCGGACCAGAAAGCCAGGCGCAGTCCTCGGTAAGGACGGACATGGGCCATCAACCGCCCAATCTCCATCATGGCAGCGTTGGCAGCGCCGTTGTCCATGGCACCCACGTACCAGGAGTCTACGTGGCCAGCTACCAGGATGTAGGTATCTTCATGGGCCCCAGCCACATCGGCTACCAGTAGCGGAAGCCTGCGCCACCCGGTCTCTACCTCTGTGACGATGCGAATCCGTAGGAGGGGTTCCCCCCGCAGCGCAGCTCTGAGCCGTTCTGCGGCAGTGCCGGCTGTCGACACCACAGGGATAGCAGGGAGCTGCGCCAGCCGATCCAGCGTCGGACTTCCCCACACGGTAGATACAATCATCTCGTGCACGAGCGGATCGCGGTTCAGGAAGACCGCGCCGGCGGCACCTGCTGCCTGCAGCTGGGCAACCCGTTCGGGCATGGCCAGCCCGTCTACAACCGCGATCCGTCCGCGCACGTCACGATTCACTCGGGTCAAGTCGGCCGCTCCATCGACCACGTAGATGGCCTGCGCCACCACTCCCTGAGGACCGGTGGCCACCGAAAAGCTGTGGGTGATACAGGGAATGTCTGCGGACTCCGGTCCGTAGACATGCAGTGCCGCGCTGCGGGGAAGACTGATGAGGGCGTCGTGCTCCAATACCTGCGTGCGCAGTCCTGCCGAGGCGAGCTGCCGCCGGATGTACTCGAAGGCCCGTCGCTCTTCGGCGGAGCCCGATAGCCGCTCCCACTGCGTGATCTCCCGGAGATCCTGCATCAGGCGCTCAAGGGACACATTGCGGGCAAATTTCAACCAGTCGGGTGTGTTTCTCATAGCGGTTGGCCGTCATCGTGGTGTGCAGCTCTGGGTACACCTTACCGTACCTACGGTTCCAGGTCAGCCTCCCGAAGCCTGAGGAGCCCCTGCCGCGTCGTCAGCGCGAACCGGCGCTTCTAGGCTGCCCTGAAGCCCCCGCTCGGTTGGCGGCGAGCCCGCATCCAGGCCCAGGAATCTCAACGTTCCCGATTCGACTTCAGCACTCTAAGGTCCTATCCGAAAACGACCTCTCGAACAGGCTCGTGGCACGATGCTGAAAACACCAGGGTCTCTCCGACCCGTCGCCCTATTCGCGGGAATTCCGGGAAGAAACGGTGCGCGTGGGCCTGTCATTGAGGGTCATCGGCGCTCCTCCCAGCTTCCCCACAGGGGGACCTGTCCAACTGGAAGGATTCGCCGTGTGACCCTCCTTCTATGTTAGAGAAACTGTCAACACCTAAGTGAGATAGCTCACCCTAATCCGGGACGAACTCGGGGCCTGTGTTGCGGAAGCGGCGGATGAACTCGGTGATGGCGGCCTCGTCGTAGCGGTCCAGCAGCATCAGCCGTCCCCAGGCCACCACGGCAAGGGGAGCGGGGTTGGCTGGCCGGTGGGTGACGATGACCTTGGACCGGTACCGCCGGGCCAGGGCCGCCAGGCGGTCAACCAGCTCCCGGGCGTCGGCGTCCCGGTAGGAAATCCAGATCCCTCCGTGCTCCAGGTTGTGCACCACCAGTTCGTCGGGCAGCTCGGTGGCGTAAAACCCCCAGGACGCCGCCTGCGGATAGTGCCAGCCGGAGGTGGGAGGGTTGGAGTTGTACGGCGGGTGAGGCTGGCCGGGGGCCACGTGGTCGCGGCCCTGGTCAGGGTAGACCACGACCGGCAGGGTCGGGCCCGGGCGGGTCGCCGCCCAGATGCCCCACCCCGCCGCCGCCACCAGCACCGCCCCGACGCCCAGGATGAGCAAGGTGCGCCTGCGGGCGCGGCGGCGCCGGGCCTCCTCCTCCGCCGTCCGGCGCTGCAGGCGGGCCTGCTTGCGGGCCTCCTTCCTGCTCGCCGGCGCGCGCGCCGGCGACCCTCCCGGTGGGTGCATGTCGTCCCCTAGTGTGCCGCACGTCGGCCGGCCTGGCAATGGGGCCGCGAGGGACCCGACCCGGGGCCACAGGGAACACCCCTGTCAGCCTGGAACACAGTCAGTGGCCTGAGGAGGTATGCCGTGGTCGTCCGCAGCGTCATCAAGCCCAGCGCCTACGCCGATTCGGTGGCGTTGATGCTGGTCCAGCGGGAGGTCCGCGCCCTGCCGGGCGTGCAGGAGGCCGGCGCGGTCATGGGCACCGAGGCCAACAAGGAACTGCTCAAAGACGCCGGCCTGCTGACTCCCGAGGTGGAGGCCGCCGGGCCCAACGACCTGATCCTGGTGGTGCGGGCGGACAGCGAGCAGGCCGCCGCGGCGGCGCTGGAACGGGCCCAGGCGCTGCTGGCCCGCCCCCGGGAGGCCGCCGCCGGGGGGGACTACCGGCCGCGCACCGTGGCGTCGGCGGCGCGGATGCTCGAGGGGGCCAACCTCGCCCTGGTCTCGGTGCCCGGGCGCTTTGCCGCCGGGGTGGCGCGGGAGGCCCTGGACGCGGGACTGCACGTGATGCTCTTCAGCGACAACGTGCCCCTGGACGCCGAGATCTCCCTCAAGCAGGCCGCCGCGGCGCGGGATCTGCTGCTGATGGGGCCCGACTGCGGGACGGCGATCCTGGGCGGGGCCGCCCTGGGCTTTGCCAACCGGGTCCGCCGGGGTGCGGTGGGCATCGTGGGCGCGGCGGGAACCGGCATCCAGCAGGTGGCGTCCCTGGTGCACCTGGGAGGCGCCGGCATCTCCCACGCCCTCGGCACCGGAGGGCGGGACCTGCACCGCGGCGTGGGCGGCCTGACCGCCCGGGCAGCCCTGGCCGCCCTGGCCGCCGACCCGCGCACCGAGGTGATCGTGCTCGTCAGCAAGCCCCCGGACCCTCAGGTGGCCTCTACGCTGCTGGGGCTGGCGCGGCAGGTGCCCAAGCCCACGGTGGCCGCCTTCCTGGGAGCCGCCGTGACCGGCGAGGGTCGTGTGCGCGGAGCCGCGACCCTGGAAGAGGCGGCGCGGGTGGCGGTCCAGCTGGCGACGGGGCGCGAGCCCCGCTGGCCTCACTGGGAGGCGCTTCCAGCCCAGGAGGCGGCCCGGCTGGCCCCCTCCCAGAAGTTCATCCGGGGGCTGTACAGCGGAGGGACCCTGTGCTACGAGGCGCTGCTGCTGCTGGAGCGGTATGTGGGCCCGGTGTGGTCCAACACCCCTCTGGACCCGGACCGCGCCCTGGAGTCGGGCACCCGCAGCCGCGAGCACACGGTGGTCGACATGGGCGCCGACGAGTTCACCGTCGGGCGGCTGCACCCCATGCTGGATCCGACCCTGCGGATCCAGCGGATCCTGCGGGAGGCCGACGACCCCGAGGTGGCGGTCCTGTTGCTGGACGTGGTCCTGGGCTACGGGGCGCATCCCGATCCGGCCCGCGAGCTGGCCCCGGCGATCCGCCAGGCGCGGGAGCGCGCCCGCGCCGCGGGGCGGTGGCTGCCGGTGGTGGTCTCGGTGTGCGGGACCGAGGAGGATCCCCAGGACTACCACACGCAGGTGGCCACGCTGGTGGATGCCGGCGCCATCGTCCAGGCCACCAATGCGCAGGCGGCGCGCCTCGCCGGACTGATCGCCGAAGCCGCCGGGAGCCGGGGACGGGAGCGGCCTCCCGTGCAGGTGCCCCCTCCGGCGGAGGTCGGCCCCCTTCCCGACGCGCCGCGCATCCGGTCCCTTCTGGACGGCCCGGTCCACGTGGTCAACGTGGGGCTGGAGATGTTCGCCCGCAGCCTCGCCGACCAGGGGGTGCCGGTGGTGGACGTGGACTGGCAGCCTCCGGCCGGAGGCGACCGCAGGCTGATGGACATCCTGGACAAGCTCAATGCGTGAGAACGGGATCACGCATCAGGGATCCGGAACCTCTGGTGGCGGGATCGGAACCGGATTCCTGATCACGGACGCCGGACAGCACGCGTCGAACTGAGGGACAGGTGAGACCCATGGGCACCATCGACGACGCCAACCGGGTGGCCGTGCAGCGCATCCTGGACAGCCAGCCCGTGCTGGCGGGGGTGGCGCCGGCGGGCGAGGTCATCCCGGGCATGCGCCGCAACCTGATCCTCCACGCCGGCCCGCCGATCACCTGGGAGCGGATGTCCGGGCCCCTGCGGGGAGCCGTGATCGGCGCGCTCCTGTTTGAGGGCCTGGCCGCCGACGAGCGCCAGGCGGTGGCCCTGGTGGAGCGGGGAGAGGTCGACTTCGCCCCCTGCCACCACCACCAGGCGGTGGGGCCCATGGCCGGCGTCACCACCGCGTCCATGCCGGTGTACATCGTGGAGAACCGGCCGTTCGGCACCCGGGCGTTCTCCACCCTCAACGAGGGCTACGGCAAGGTCCTGCGCTACGGCGCCTACAGTGAGGACGTCCTCAGCCGCCTGCGGTGGCTGCGGGACGTGGCGGGCCCGCTGCTGGGGCGGGCGCTGGAGCGCGCCGGCGGGCTGGACATGAAGGCCCTGATGGCCCGCCAGCTCACCATGGGCGACGAAGGCCACAACCGCAACGTGGCCGGCTCGGCTCTGTTTGCCCGCCTGCTGGCTCCCCACCTGGCCCGCAGCGGTCCCGTGGACGACGTGGCGGCGGTGATGACCTACCTGGCGGAGAACGACCTGGCCGTGCTCAATCCGGTCATGGCCGCCTGCAAGGCCACCCTGGACGCCGCCCACGGCATCCCGCGGTCCACGGTGGTCACGTGCATGGCCCGCAACGGCACCGACTTCGGCATCCGGGTCAGCGGGCTGGGCGACGCGTGGTTCGTGGCCCCGGCCGAGGTGCCGGTGGGGCTGTTCTTCCCCGGCTACACCCAGGAGGACGCCAACCCCGACATCGGCGACAGCACCATCACCGAGACGGCCGGCATCGGGGGGTTCGCCATGGCCGCCGCGCCGGCCATCGTCAAGTTCGTGGGCGGCACCCCGGCGATGGCGGTGCAGGCGACCCTGGAGATGTACGAGATCACCGTGGCCGAGAACCCGACCTTCGCCATCCCCCAGCTGGATTTCCGGGGCACGCCCACCGGCATCGACATCCGGAAGGTGGTGCGCACGGGAATCCTGCCCCGGGTCAACACCGGCATCGCCCACCGCCGGCCCGGGGTGGGGCAGATCGGCGCCGGGCTGGTGCGCCCCCCCATGGCCTGCTTCACCCAGGCGGTGGAGGCGTTCGCCGCCGGCGTGGAATAGGCAGCGTCCTCTCGCGTCCTCGCGCGCCCCGGGGACAGGAGCCCGGGCTCGGGGCGTCGTAGTGCTGCTATCAAATCTCCCCACCGGGGACAGATCGCCCGCCGGCCCGGCGCCCCCACCCTGGCCCGGGGCGCATCCGGCTCACCGCTGCGCCCCCCAACCCGGAGACCGGGGAGAGGAAGGAGAGTGGGAGCATGGACCCATGGACCCGCAGGCCGCGCCGGTGGGTGCTGGTGATGACGGCCGGCCTGCTTCTGGGACTGGTGGCGGTGCCCACGGGCGCCCAGGCCCCGCGCCGGGGCGGCACCCTGGTCTTCGTGGTGTCCGCCGAGCCGCCGTCGCTGGATGCCCACCGGGAGGCCACCTTCGCCCTGATCCACCCCACGCGCCCCCACTACAACCTGCTGGTGAAGTTCGACCCCCTCAACTACCCGAAGGTGGTCCCCGACCTGGCCGAGTCCTGGACCGTGTCCCCCGACGGCCTGACCTACACCTTCAAGATCCGCCGGGGGGTGCGGTTCCATGACGGCTCGCCGCTCACCGCGCGGGACATCAAGGCCAGCTACGACAAGATCATCTTCCCCACCGGGGACGTGGTCAGCGCCCGCAAGGCGGTCTACGAGGTGGTGGAGCGGGTGGACGCCCCCGATCCCACCACGGTGGTGTTCACGCTCAAGTGGCGGTCGGCGTCGTTCCTGGCCAGCGTGGCCTCGCCGTGGAACTGGATCTACAAGGCCGACCTCCTGGCCCAGGACCCGCACTGGTACGAGCGCAACGTGATGGGCACGGGTCCGTTCAGGTTCGTGGAGTACGCGCGGGGGTCCCACTGGGTCGGGACGCGCAACGAGGCGTACTTCGTCCGCGGGCGGCCCTACCTGGACGGCTACCGGGCCCTGTTCATCCGCAGCGGCGCCGCCCAGGTGAATGCCATCAAGAGCGGCCAGGCCCACGTGGAGTTCCGGGGCTTTTCTCCCGCCCAGCGGGACGAGATCGTGCGTGCCCTGGGCGACAAGATTCGGGTGCAGGAGAGCGGCTGGTTGTGCAACAACACCGTGGTGTTCAATACCCGGCGCCGGCCCTTTGACGACGCCCGCTTCCGCCGCGCCCTGACCCTGGCCATCGACCGGTGGGGAGGGTCCCGGGCCCTGTCCCAGATCGCCTTCGTGGAGCCGGTGGGCGGGGTGATGCGGCCTGGCGGGCCCTACGCCACCCCGGAGGAGGACCTGGTCAAACTGGCCGGCTACGGGCGCGACATCGCCGCCGCCCGGGCGGAGGCCCGCCGGCTGCTGGCCGAGGCGGGAGTGCCCGAGGGATTCAGCTTCGAGCTGCTCAACCGCAACATCCAGATGCCCTACGAGTTCGTGGCCATCTACCTGATCGACCAGTGGCGGCAGATCGGCCTCAACGTGCGCCATGTGGTGAAGGAAACCGCCGCCTACCTGGCCGACGAGCGGGCGGGCAACTTCGACGCGGCCGTGGACTTCAACTGCGACTTTTACGACGACCCCGACGCCCAGCTGGTGAAGTTCCTGTCGGCGGACAAGAGCCCGCTGAACTATGGCGGGTATACCGACCGCATCCTGGACCGGCTGTACACCGAGCAGAGCCGGGAGCAGGATCCCGCGCGGCGCCTGCGGCTGGTCCGCCAGTTCGAGAAGCGGCTGCTGGACGAGCGCGCCTGGCAGATCTACGTCCTGTGGTGGAAGCGCATCATCCCGCACTGGGCCACCCTGCAGGGCTACAAGGTGGGCCCGTCCCACTACCTGGAGGACCTGCAGGACGTCTGGCTGTCGGAGTAGGGGCGGCATGACGCGCGGGCCGGCCGGCGGAGCGCGCCCGGCCGGCCCCGCCCGCCCCACCCGGCCTGCGCCGTGACCCGCTTCGTCATCCGCCGTCTGCTGCTCACGGTCCCCACCTTCCTGGCGGTGGCGGTCCTGGTGTTCGTGCTGGTGCGGGTGGTGCCCGGCGATATCGTGGAGCTGCGCCTGGTCAGCGGCGGCACCTTCGTCACCCCCGGCGTTGTGGAGGCCGAGCGCGCCCGGCTGGGGCTCAACAAGCCCCTGTGGCGCCAGTTCGCCGACTGGATGGCGGGGCTGGCGCGGGGGGATCTGGGGGTGTCCATGTGGAGCGGCCAGCCCATCACCCGGGAGATCTCGCTGCGGCTGCAGCTCAGCCTGGAGCTGGCGGTGCTGGCCACGGTGATCGCGGTGGCCCTGGCCCTGCCCCTCGGGACGGCGGCGGCGGTCCGGCGGGGCACGTGGGTGGACCACGCCGTGCAGGTGTTCAGCGTGGCCGGGCTGGCCACGCCGTCGTTCTGGCTGGGGATCCTGCTGCTGCTGTTCCTGCTGACCTACTTCCGGTGGCTGCCCCCCCTGACCTTCACCCCCCTGTGGAAGGATCCGCGGGCCAACCTGCTGCAGCTGCTCTGGCCGGCCCTGGCGGTGGGCTACCGGTACTCGGCGGTGGCCACCCGGATGACCCGCTCGGCCCTGCTGGAGGTGCTGCGGGAAGACTATGTGCGCACCGCCTGGGCCAAGGGGCTGACCCGGGAAGACATCGTGCGCCGCCACGCCCTGCGCAACGCGCTGCTGCCGGTGGTGGCGGTGGTGGGTCTGGAGTTCGCGTTCCTCATCGGCGGCCTGGTGGTCACCGAGCAGGTCTTCAACCTCAACGGGATCGGCAAACTGTTCGTGGACGCCGTCGCCCACCGGGACTACACCCTGATCCAGGGGCTGATGCTGGTGGTGGCGGCCGGCTACATCCTGGTCACCTTCCTGCTGGACCTGGTGTACGCGTGGATCGACCCGCGGGTCTCCTATGACTAGCCCGGCGGTACCGGCGGCCGACGCGCGCCGTTCCCTGCCCGCTGCGCGGCCGCGGCGGGGCCGGGTGGGCCGGTTTGCCGCGCGCCACCCCCTGGGGGCGGCTGCGGCCCTCCTGCTCCTGCTGCTGACGGCCGCGGCCGTTCTCGCCGAGCAGGTGGCCCCCTACGACCCGGTGGCCAACGACTTCCTGGCCATGTTCGCGCCTCCGTCCTCCCGCCACTGGCTGGGGACCGACGCCTTCGGCCGGGACGTGCTCAGCCGGATCATCTTCGGCGCCCGCACCGCGCTGCTGGTGGGGGTGCTGTCAGCCGCGGCCGGGGCCACGGCGGGGGGCGTGCTGGGGGTGGCCAGCGCCTACTTCGGGGGGACCACCGACCTCGTGGTCCAGCGTCTGGCCGACATCCTGATCTCCTTTCCCCTGATCGTTCTGGCCCTGGCGATCGTGGCCATCCTGGGGTCGGGCACCGCCAACCTGATCATCGCCATCGCGCTGTCCTTTGTCCCCCGGGCGGAGGTGGTGGTGCGGGGCGCGGCTCTGGCCGTCCGCCGCATGGCCTACGTGGAGGCGGCCCAGGCGGTGGGGGCGGGATCGTGGCGGATCATCGTCCGCCACATGGTGCCCAACGTGGTGGCGCCCTACCTGGTGCTGCTCACGGCGTTTGTGGGCCAGGCGATCCTGCTGGAAGCGTCGCTGAGCTTTCTGGGGCTGGGGGTGACCGAGCCCACGCCCGCGTGGGGGCTGATGCTGTCGGGAGCCGCGGTGGAGTTCGTGCAGCGCGCGCCGTGGATGGCGGTCTTTCCGGGGCTGGCCATCACCGTCACGGTCCTGGCGGTGAACGTGCTGGGCGACGCCCTGCGGGACGCCCTGGATCCCCGCCTGAGAACCTGAGCGGGCGCCCCTACAGCCCCCCGGGGCTGTCCAGCCCCGCCAGCAGGCCGTCCACGACCGGGAGGATGCCGCGCAGGTCGGAGACCTCCCACGCAGGGGCGTAGCGGGGGTCACACACCGCCTCTCCCTCCCGGTTCACCCAGACGGTGCGGATGCCGGCAGCCGTCGCCCCGACCGCGTCCGTCGGCGAGCCCGCCACGTGGAGCAGCTCGTCCCGGCTCACGCCCATCAGCGCCACCGCCTGCTCGTACACCCACCGGTGCGGCTTGAACCGGCCTCCCTCGGTGGAGACGATCACGTCCACCGCCACCGGCAGGGTCCGCAGCAGGGCCGCCAGCGCCCCCCGGTCCCCGTTGGACAGCACCCCCAGGCGCAGGGGCCGCGCCCGCAGGGCCCGCAGGACGTCGACGGTCTCCGGCCACGGCGGCAGCCTCTCCCACGCCGCCAGCAGGGCGTCCTCCTCGTCGCCGCGCAGCGGCGGCTGCAGGTCCCCCAGGGCCCGCCGCAGGGAGACCGTCAGGGCCCGGCGGTTGCTGGCGGGCTCGCCGTCCAGGGCCGCGGCCACCAGCAGGTAGTCGCGGTGATACCGGCGCCACCGCCCGGCCAGCTCGCGGGCCCGCTGGCCCTGCCCCCGCCCGGCCAGCACGTCCACCAGGGCGGCCTGCAGGCCGCCCACCGTGTCCACCAGCGCCGAGTAGACGTCCAGCGTGACCGCGCGCAGCGCCATGGCCCACCCGCTCCCGTCACGATGCCGACTCCCGGAGTTCGCCGCGGGGGAAACGCGTGCCTGCGCGGCGTACTAGGACAGTGGTAGGCCGCCGGCCCATGCCGGCGGCCGGGCCCGCGCGGGAATGCGGGGACTCCGGGCATCCACTCCAGGAGGTGACCGCCTGATGGCGCTCAAGCCCTTTGACCTGAGCCGGTGCCGCGTGCTGGACCTCAGCCAGAACTTCAGCATCGACTCCCCGCCCTTCGCCTACTACGAAGGGCCCAAGATCACCTGGGTGAAGAAGATCGCCTTTGAGGGCGTCAACGCCCAGCACATCTCCACCACCAACCACATCGCCACCCATCTGGACTCGCCGCTGCACTTCTTCGACCCGGGCCCCGACGTCGCCGGCATCCCCATCGAGCAGCTGGTGGGCCCGGCCTGCGTGGTGGACCTGCAGCAGTTCGGCATCGGCGACTACGGCATCTACGGTCCGGATCACTTCGAGGCGTGGGAGCGCAAGTACAACATCCGCATCGAGCGCGGCGACATTCTGGTGATCCACACCGGCTACCACGCCTACTACAACGAGGACTGGTCTCCCCACACCCGCTCCCAGCACCCCGACGCGCGCCCGGACCTGCCCCGGGCGTTCCTGCGCCACCCCGGGCCGCGGGCGGAGTTCTGCCGGTGGGTGCTGGACCGGGGAATCCGCTGGATGGCCATCGACGCCATCAGCACCGACCACCCGTTCAACACCAAGGTGCGGGACGCCCGGCGGGACCTGATCCCCGAGGTGGAGCGCACGATCGGCATGTCGCTGGACGAGGCCTTCCCCTGGCCCCGGGACTACCAGGCCACCCACACCCTGCTGTTCCCCCGCGGGGTGTTCCACATCGAGAACGTGGGCGGCCACATCGACCTGATCCTCAACCAGCGGGTGTGGGTCGGGGCGTTCCCGTTCCGCTTCAAGGGCGGGGAGGCGGCCTTCTGCCGGTTCGTCGCGTTCGTGGAGGCGTGACCGGCCCGGATGATGCCCCTGGACGACCTCCTGGTGGTGGACCTGAGCCGGGCGCTGGCGGGGCCGTTCTGCACCCTGATGCTGTCCGACCTGGGCGCCCGGGTGATCAAGGTGGAAACTCCCGAGGGCGGGGACGACACCCGCGGGTGGGGGCCGCCGTTTGTGGGCACCGAGAGCGCCTACTTTCTGAGCGTGAACCGCAACAAGGAGAGCCTGACCCTCAACCTCAAGGACCCCCGGGGGGTGGCCGTCCTGCGCCGGTTGCTACAGCGGGCCGACGTGCTGGTGGAAAACTTCCGCCCGGGCACCATGGAGCGGCTGGGCCTGGGCTACGCCCGGGTGCATGCGGACTTCCCCCGGCTGATCTACGCCAGCATCTCGGGGTTCGGACAGGACGGGCCCGCCCGCGATCGCGCCGCCTACGACCTGATCCTCCAGGGCATGGGCGGGCTGATGAGCATCACCGGGGAGGAGGACGGGCCGCCGGTGAAGGTGGGGGTGGCCATCGCCGACATCGGCGCCGGGATGTATGCGGCGTTTGGCATCCTGGCGGCCCTGCGGGCCCGGGAGCGCACCGGCACCGGCCAGTGGGTGGACGCCGCGCTGCTGGACGGGCAGGTGAGCTGGCTCACCTATGCGGCGGCCATCTACTTCGCCACGGGGGAGAGCATGGGCCGCCTGGGCAGCGCGCACCCCACCATCGTGCCCTACCAGGCCTTCCGCACCGCGGACGGCTATCTGAATGTGGCGGTGGGCAGCGAGGCCATCTGGAAGCGGTTCTGCGAGGCCGTGGACCCCGGGCTGGCGGGTGACCCCCGCTACGCCACCAACCGGGACCGGGTCGCCCACCGGCGCGACCTGGTGGCCCACCTCAGCCGGCTGTTTGCCCGGCGGACCACCGCCGCCTGGATGGAGATCCTGGACGCGGCGGGGGTGCCCAACGGCCCCATCCTCACCATCGCCGAGGTTTTCGGTCATCCCCAGGTCCTCCACCGGCAGATGGTGGTGGAGATGGATCACCCCGCCGCCGGGCGCATCCGTCAGACCGGCCTGCCGGTCAAGCTGTCGGCCACTCCGGGCCGCCTGCGGACCCCGCCGCCCACGCTGGGCCAGCACACCACCGCCATCCTGCGGGAGCTGGGCTACTCGGACGCGGAGGTGGCGGCCCTGCGGGCGGACGGCGTGGTCTGAACGGAGGGGAGGGCGTCGGGCCGTGCGGGTGCGTCGGCAGCCGACCGCGGGTCCGCCGGAGCAGGCGGTGACCTGTCCGCAGTGTGCGTCGGCGGTCTCCGCGCAGGCCCTGCGGGACGCGCTGTACGTCTGTCCGGCCTGCCAGGCGCACCTGCACATGCCGGCGCGGGACCGCATCGCCTCGCTGGCCGACCCGCGCTCGTTCCGGGAGTTCGACCGCGGGCTGGTGTCGGTGGACCCGCTGCGCTTCACCGACCGCCGTGCCTACCGGGACCGGCTGGCCGAGGCCCGCCGGGCGACCGGGCTGCGGGAGGCGGCGGTGGTGGGCGAGGCGCGCCTGCTGGGCCAGCGGGTGGTGCTGGTCGTGTTCGACTTCGGCTTTCTGGGCGGCACCATGGGCTCGGTGGTGGGCGAAAAGGTCGCCGACGCCTTCGAGTACGCCACCCGGGCGCGCCTCCCGGTGGTGAGTGTGGTCTGCAGCGGCGGGGCGCGGATGCAGGAGGGGATGCTGTCGCTGATGCAGATGGCCAAGACCGCCGCCGCCCGGGCGGCCCACGACCGCGCCGGCCTGGCGCACATCGCGGTCCTGACCGATCCCACCTTCGGCGGGGTGGCCGCCAGCTTCGCCTCCCTGGGGGATGTGCTGATCGCCGAGCCCGGCGCCCAGATCGGGTTTGTGGGGCCCCGGGTCATCGACCTGACCCTGGGAGAACCCCAGCCCCCGGACTCTCACCGGGCCGAGACATTGCTGCGGGCGGGGCTGCTGGACATGGTGGTGCCGCGGCCGGCCCTGCGCCCGACCCTGGGCTATCTGGTCGCCCGGCTGACCCGGCCGCCGGCCCTCCGCCGGCGGCCGGCACCCGCCGACGTGATCCGCCGGCGGCCGCGCCCGGCCGAGCCGCCCTGGCAGGCGGTGCAGCTGGCCCGCCATCCCGAGCGGCCCACCGCCCTCAGCTACATCGAGCGGCTGTGCGACCGCTTCGTGGAACTGCACGGCGACCGCCAGTCCGGCGACGATCCGGCGGTGGTGTGCGGGGTGGGCGAGATGGGCGGGCGCACGGTCGTGATCGTCGCCCACGAGCGGGGCCGGAGTCCCGAGGAGCAGGCGGCGCGGCGCCGCGGGATGCCTTTCCCCGAAGGCTACCGCAAAGCGCTGCGGGTCATGATGCTGGCCGGCAAGTTCGGCCTGCCGGTGCTGACCTTGATCGACACCCCGGGGGCGTACCCGGGCTACCAGGCCGAGCAGCGCGGTATCGCCCAGGCCCTGGCCGCCAACTTGCAGGCGATGGCGTCTCTGCCGGCGCCCATCGTCTCGGTGGTGATCGGCGAGGGCGGCAGCGGGGGCGCCCTGGCCCTGGGGGTCGCCGACCGGGTGCTGATGCAGGAGCACGCCATCTACTCGGTGATCTCGCCGGAAGGGGCGGCCGCCATCCTGTTCCGGGATGCCTCCCGGGTGCAGCAGGTGGCGGAGGCGCTGAAGATCACCGCCGACGACCTCCTCCGCCTGGGCATCATCGACGGCATCGTGGCCGAGCCGCCCGGCGGGGCCCACACCGACCCCGATGGGGCCGCCCGGATGCTGGGTCAGGCGGTGGCGGCCGCGCTGGACGAGCTGTCGGACCTCCGGCCCCAGGCGCTGGTGCGGCGCCGGTACCGCCGCTACCGGCACATCGGCGAAGTGGGCGTCTACTGGCGGCAGGTGGTCCGGGAAGAGATGCAGGAGCTTCTGGACAGCCTCGAGCAGCGCCTGCGCCCCCGCGGCTGACGCCGCCCTGTCCTTTTCCCTCTTCCCTCTTCCTTCACCTAAGCGTGCGCGGCCGCACGGTGCCGGTGTACACCCGGTCAATGGTCCCTCGCTCGGAGATCAGGTAGAGCGCGGGGACCCCGGGAGTCAGCCGGTACTGGCGGGCCACCTGAGGCGTGCCGAAGACCAGCGGCACCCGCACCGGCCAGGTGGCCAGAAATCCGCGCACCGCTACCCGGTCAGCCCGCATCACGACCACCAGGGCGGCCAGCGCGGGGGTCTGCTCCGCCCGGTCGTCCAGCTCGCGGATGAGCCGCTGTTCGTCGGGCTCCAGGTCCCAGACAAACAGGACCGCCGTCCGCCGGCCGCGGAAGGACTCCAGGCGATAGATGATCCCCAGCCGGTCCTTCAGCGAGAACGGCGGAGCGGGAGTGCCGACCATCGGCGGCCTGGGGGAGGAGGCGGGCGGCCGCGCAGCGGTCCGGGGCGCGGGTCGGGGAGATGTCCGGGACGGAGGCGGCGTCCGGGGCGGCGCCGCCAGCGCCACCTCCACCGTGGCGTCCCCCGGGCCCACGTTCACCGTGCGCACCTCCGGGGCGTATCCCGCCCGGAGGATTTTCACCCGGTAGGTCCCCGGCTCCAGCCCCTCGATCGCCAGCGGCGTGGTGCCGGCCGGCCGGTCGTTGAGGTAGACCGCGGCGCCGGGGGGCGTGGACAGCACGGTCAGCGTCAATCCGGCGAGCACAGGGGATGCGGCCCCCGGCGCCGGCAGAACCCCCGGGGAAGGCGTCGGCGCGCGGTGCGCGACCAGGTCCCGGCTCCACCTGACCGCCCGCTGCACCGTCTGCCCGGTCCCGTCGCGCAGCGCCCGCAGCGTGGGAACCCGGGCGCTGACTGCCGGCAGGCCGCCCAGGACGGCGAGGGCGGCCACGGCGGTGGCTGTGCCGACCGCAATGCCCAGGATCCACCGGCCGGCCGAGCCCCGGCGGGATGCCGACAGGGGCCGCACGTCGGTCGAGAACAGCACGCCGGTGCGGGACAGGTCGGTGCCGCAGTGCTCGCAGTACAGGGCGCCGGCCAGCAGGCGCGAGCCGCAGATCGGACACGATTGCTCCCTTTTCGGCCCGGGTGCGAACGACCGCAGCTCCCCCATCGGGCAGACCTCCTCCCACATCCATGCCCGGAGGCCGCCCGGTTTTGACGTGAGGGGAAGGGAAGAGGGAAAAGGGCAAAGGGAAAAGGGAAAAGGGAAGAAGGAAGAGGGGTCTACCCTTTTGCTGTCTCCCTCTTCCCTCTTCCTTCTTCCTTCCTCTTACTGCGCCACCAGCT
>JAVHLZ010000001.1:36394-140943 GCA_031081675.1 Armatimonadota bacterium | reverse complement strand
TCCCTCTTCCCTCTTCCTTCTTCCTTCCTCTTACTGCGCCACCAGCTTCATCAACTCCGCGACTCCGCGGGCGGCGTTCTTTGCCTGATCCAGCGCCTGCGCCTTCAGCCCGGCCACCGCCAGGTCGGCGGCCGCCTGGACCACCAGCGCCCACGCCATCCCCTGGGGATCGGCCCGCAGGTCCACCAGCACTCCTCCGCCCTGTCCCTGGCAGGGATTGTCCCACGCCGGGTTGACGTTCTTGCCTTTGGGGCCCTCCAGGCAGGCGATGGCGTGCCCCAGGTGCTCCCGCACGTAGCTCAGCGACGTCCCCTCCGAGGCGAACGACGCGTGGGCGGCGGCAGTGCGGGCCTGCGCCTTGTAGGCTCCGGCGGTGGTCTGCTGCGGTCGGGTCTGGGTGTGGTAGGGTGCGTATGCCACTCCGCCCAGGCCGGCGACCAGGCCCAAGGCTACCGCGATGACGACGACCGTGCGCACCATGGCTGTCACCCCCCACAGAACTGTGAGCGGGCATGCTCACAGATCTGTCACATCCCGGTCAGCCCGCGCCGGGTCGGGAGTCTGCACGAGGAGGACGCCGGCGAGGATGGCCAGGGCGCCGGCCACCTGGACGGCGCCCAGCGCCTCGCCGAGGATGAGGACAGCCGCCGCGCTGCCCACCACCGGTTCCACCGTGGCGGTCAGGCTGGCCACGGTCCCGCTGATGGAGCGCAGGCCGTACAGGAACAGACCGAACGGCACCACGGTCCCGCAGACGACGATGAGGGCCATCAGGACCCACTCGGCCGGCGTGTACGGCCGGCCGTAGGCCGACCAGGGCGGGACGATCAGGCTCCACACGACGGCGCCCGTTCCCAGGGCGTACAGCAACATGCGGGCGGCCCCCGCCTCCCGGGCCGGGCCGCGGCCCAGGAGGACGTACGCGGCGAATGCGACGGCCGCTCCCATGCCGCTCAGCACGCCCAGGGGGTCCGCGCGGAGGCCCTCGCCCCCGGTGACCAGGGCGTACGTTCCGGCGACGGTCAGCGCGATGGCCGCGGCCCGCCGGGGCGTCAGCGGCTCGCCGCCGATCAGGCGGCCGTACACCGCCACCAGGACCGGTGCGGTGTACTGCAGGAACAGGGCGGTCGGCACGCCGGCCAGGTGGATGGCCAGGTAGTACGCGCTCTGGGCGCCGGTCATGGACAGTCCCAGCAGGACCAGGGGGACCGCCAGGCGGCGGGGCACCCGCACCGGCATCCGTGAGGCGGCGAACGCCGCCAGGAGGACCGCGCTGGCCGCCGTCAGGCGGATCTCCACCAGCGTCCAGGGGTCCACGCCGCGGGTGAACAGAATCTTGGCCACCACCCCGGACAGGCCCCAGCAGGTGGCGGCTCCGGCCACGCACAGGATCCCGCGCAGGCGGGGGGTCATGGACCGGCGGCCGATCGGACGGTCAGGCCGGGGGCACCAGCGCCTGCGCGGCCAGGAGGAATCCGCCCAGCATGTCGGCCCCCGACGTCTCGCCCAACGCCAGGAGGCGCGCGGCGGCCCGGCGGACGGCGTCGGGGTCGGACTCGGCCAGGGCATCCCGCAGGTGGTGCCAGTCCCCTCCGGCTTCCCCCCGCGCGGCCGCGGCCAGGTAGGCGGCGCTGATGCGCGTCGTGCGGGAGATGGCTTGTCCGGCGATCAGGGACCTCAGGTCGGGCCGCCGGGTCGGCCAGAGGGACAGGGCGAGCAGGCACCCGGTGAGGACGTCGTCCCCGGAGGGGGTCAGGCCCGGGCCCAGTCCTGCCAGCCCTCGGGCGGCCGCGCCGAGGGCGCGGGCGTCCCGGTCGCGGAGCCCCGTGGCCAGGGCTGCCAGTGCCGGCTGTGCCCGTCGGGCGAGAGGGCCATCGTCCGTCCCTCCCGCGGCCACGCGGCCCAGTCCGTTGGGGGACGCGCCGTCCAGGAGCAGGCGTCGCAGGAGGGCGAGGTGATCGTCCAGGTGCGCCGGCATGCCGGCCCAGGGAGCAAGGAGCGGATCCCAGGGAACAGCCGGGCGCAGGTCCACCTCAAGGGCATCTCCGATCCGGATCCGGTCGCCACCTGCGGCCGCGGGCGCGCCCGCGGGCACGCCGGCCAGCGGCGGGGTGCCCTCCACCACCACGGCGAACGGGCCGGCCGGCAGGTCGCCCGCGACCACCGCCACCACCTCCCCGTCCAGATCCAGGTAGCAGCTGCGGGCGAACGTGGCCAGAACCCCGCCCCGGCATTCGGCGCTCAGGCGCGGCAGGACCGTGCGGCCCACCAGCCGCGCCCGCCACATAAGCTTCAACCTTCAACCCCCACCGCTCTCGCCACGCATCCGCCGGGCGGCATCGGCGATGGCCGCCACGATCCCCTGATACCCTGTGCACCGGCACAGGTTGCCGGCGATGGCCTGGCGGATCTCCTCGGTGGTGGGGCGGGGATTCTCCTGCAGAAACGCCAGCGCCGTCATCAAAAATCCCGGGGTGCAGAACCCGCACTGCAACCCGTGGTGTTCCCGGAACGCCTCCTGCAGGGGGTGCAGGCGCTCGGGGGTGCCCAGGGCCTCCACCGTCGTGACCTCGGCACCGTCCGCCTGGACCGCCAGCATCAGGCAGCTGCGCACCGGCTCCCCGTTCAGCAGGACCGTGCACGCCCCGCACACGCCGTGCTCGCAGCCCAGGTGAGTGCCCGTGAGGCCCGCGTGGCCGCGGATGAAGTCGGCCAGCGTGGTCCGCACGTCCACCTCGGCCTGGTACACCGTGCCGTTGATGCGCACGGCCACGTCCTGCCGGCTGACGGGGACCGGGGCGGAGGGCGACGGCTGCCGGGAGCGCCGGGTGCCTCGCCGCGCAGGAGTCACGCCGCGTCCCATCACTCCACCTCCCGGGCCCGCTGGACGGCCAGCCGCAGGGCCCGCTCGGCCAGCACGCCGGCCACCTCGCGCCGGTAGGCGGCGGAGGCGTGGATGTCGCTGTCGGGCTGCAGCCGCGCCTCCACCGCCGTGCGCACCTCCGCGCACACCGCCGCCGTCAGCTCGCGCCCCTCGGCCGCCTCCTCGGCCTCGGGCACGCGCACCGGTGTCGGCCCCACACCCGTGAACGCCAGGCGCACTCCCCGGCAGCGGTTCTCCGATACTCGCGCCAGCACCGCCACCCCCACCAGGGCAAAGTCACCGTGGCGGCGGGCCACCTCCAGGAAGGCCGTGCCCGCGTCCCCGTGGGCCGGCAGGCGCACCTCCACCAGCAGGTCCTCCGGCCCGAGGACGGTGGTCAGGTAGGAGACGAAGAACTCCGCGGCCGGGACCGTCCGGGTGCCCCCGGGGCCCCGCACCACCACGGAGCCGTCCAGCGCCACCAGGACCGCCGGCAGCTCGGCAGAGGGGTCGGCGTGGGCGATGCTGCCGCCCACCGTCCCGCGGGTGCGGATGGGCGGATGCCCGATCAGGGGCAGCGCGTCCGCCAGCAGGGGCAGCCGCCGGCGCACCACCGGGGACCGCTCGGCAGTCCGCTGCCGGGTCATGGCGCCAATGATCACCTGGCCGTCTTCCTCCCGGATGTAGTCCAGTTCCCGCACCCGGTTCAGGTCCACGAGGACTGCCGGACGGGCCAGGCGCAGGTTGAGCAGGGGCATCAGGCTCTGGCCTCCCGCCAGGAGCTTGGCCTCCGGGCCGTGGGCGGCCAGCAGGCTCACGACCTGGTCCACCGACGCGGGCGCGGCGTACCGGAAAGGCGGCGGTTTCATGACGGAGTGCGCTGACGCGCGGCGCGGATCAGCTCCCGCAGCCGGTTGGGGCTCAGCGGCATCTCGGTGATCTTCACCCCGAACTCCGCCAGGGCATCCTCCAGCGCCTGGGCGAACAGGGCCGGCACCGGGATGACCCCCGCCTCCCCGGCGCCCTTGATGCCCAGGGGATTCAGCGGTGAGGGGGTCTCCAGGTGCGCCACCTCCACCTCCGGGATCTCCATGGCGGTGGGCAGCAGGTAGTCCATGAAGGTCTGGGTCAGCAGCTGGCCGCTGCTGTCGTACACCAGCTTTTCGTAAAACACCCCGCCGATGCCCTGGGCCACCCCGCCCCGGATCTGGCCCTCCAGGATCTTGGGATTGATCACCCGGCCGCAGTCGTGCACCACCACGTACCGCAGAAACCGCACCTGGCCCGTCTCGGGGTCCACCTCCACCAGGGCGGCGTGGACGCCGTTGGGGAAGGTGCCCCGGGGCGGGGCGAAGTAGCGGCTGGCCTCCAGCCCCGGCTGTTCCCACTCCGCGGGGATGGTGCCGCGCAGGGGATTGGCGAGGACGGCGATCTCCCCCAGGCTGAGAGACCGCGCCGGGGCGCCGCGCACGTACACCCGCCCGCCTTCCAGGACCAGGTCCTCGACCCGCGCCTCCAGCGCCGTGGCGGCCACCTTCAACGCCTTCTCCCGCACCGCCTGGGCGGCCAGGTGCACGGCGGTGCCGGCCACCACCGCGGCGCGGCTGGCGAAGGTCCCGGTCCCCCACCCGAACGCCCCGCTGTCCCCGGTGGTGACCACCACGTCCTCCACCGGCACGCTCAGCGCGTCGGCGATGATCTGGGCGAAGGACGTGAAGTGCCCCTGTCCCTGGGTGCCCACGCTGGTGGCCGCGTGCACCTTGCCCGAGGGCTCCACCGTCACCCGGCACCCCTCGTAGGGGCCGATGCCCGAGCCCTCCACATAGCAGGCCACCCCCAGCCCCACGTACCGGCCCTCCCGGCGGTAGCGGGCCTTCTCCTCCGGCCAGCGGTCATAGCCGATCATCTCCAGGGCCCGCTCCAGGGTGGCCGGATAGTTGCCGCTGTCGTAGATCAGCGGCGCATTGTCCTGGTAGATCAGCCCCACGTTGTAGGGGAACTCGTGGGGCTGGATGAAGTTGCGCCGGCGCACCTCCACCCGGTCCAGCCCCAGGGTCTCCGCCACCCGGTCCAGCAGCCGCTCCATCACGAAGACGCCGTGGGGCCGCCCCGCTCCCCGGTAGGGGCTGACGATGGTCTTGGTGGTGAACACCGCCCGGAACTCGCAGTGGTAGTTGGGGATCTTGTAGGGCCCCGGCAGGGTGGTGCTGGCCACGATGGGCACGATCAGGCCGTAGGGGATGTAGGCGCCGGCGTCATACAGGAAGTCGGTGCGCACGGCGAGGATGCGGCCGTCCCGGTCGGTGGCGATGGCCGCGTCGTGGATCTGCTCCCGCTCCTGGTTCATGGCCAGGAAGCACTCCCGGCGGTCCTCGATCCACTTGACCGGGCGGCCCAGCCGCATGGCGGCGTAGGGGACCAGCACCTCTTCCGGGTAGAACATCATGATCTTGGGGCCGAACCCGCCGCCGATGTCGGGGGCGATGACCCGCACCTGCGCCTGGGACAGCCCCAGCAGCCGGGCCAGGCCGTTGCGGATGGGGATGGGGGCCTGGGTGGAGTCCCACACCACCAGCTGGCGCATCCGCGGGTCCCACTGGGCCACCACGCCCCGGGTCTCCAGGGGGGCGGCGGTTCCCCGGTCGATCACAAAGCGCTCCCGCACCACCACCGGCGCCCGGGCAAAGGCGTCTTCCACGTTGCCCACCCGCTGGGCGTAGTGGGCGCACACGTTGGTGCCGATGTCCTCGTGGACCAGCGGGGCGTCGGGCTGCACCGCCGCCAGGAGGTCCACCACCGGCGGCAGGGGCTGGTAGTCCACCTCGATGAGCTCGGCGGCGTCCTCGGCCCGGTACCGGCTGTCGGCGACCACGAATGCCACCGGCTCGCCCACGTGGCGCACCTTGTCGGCGGCCAGGGCGTACTGGGTCTTGTGGTGCACCAGGGCCGGGTGGGGGATCAGTTTCGGCAGCGGCCCGGCCAGGGCGGGGGGCAGGTCGGCGTGGGTGAACACCGCCACCACGCCCGGCGCCTGGAGGGCCCGGCTGGCGTCGATGCGGCGGATGCGGGCGTGGGCGTGGGGGCTGCGCAGCACGGCCGCGTGCAGCATGCCCGGCAGGGTGATGTCGTCCACGTAGGTGCCCCGACCGGTGAGCAGCCGGGGGTCTTCCAGGCGGGAAATGGGAGCGCCGAAATACCGCGTCGCCATGGTTGAGCTCAGAACGCCGCCCGCCGCGCGGGGCGGCGGGAACGATAGGAGAAGTTCTACGCCCGGCGGGAGACTCCTGGAGGCGGCGGGGTCATGGACGGTCGGCGGCGGCGGATGGTACAGTACGGAGTGCGCACGGTGTGCGCGGTCAGACGCCTATGATCCAGCCCCTGTGGGTGCCCTCCGAGGACCGGATCCGTGCGGCCGCCATGACCGCGTTCATGGAGGTGGTCAACCGGCGGCACGGCCTGGCCCTGCGGTCCTACCGGGAGCTGTGGGGGTGGTCGGTCGACCACATCGCCGACTGCTGGGCCGCGGTGTGGGACTTCGTGGGCATCATCGCCTCCCGGGGCTACGACCAGGTGGTGGACGACCTGACCCGGTTCCCGGGGGCGCGCTGGTGCGTGGGCGCGCGGCTGAACTTCGCCCAGAACCTGCTGCGCCATGGGGACAGTCCCCACCCGGCCCTGCTGTTCCGCTCCGAGGACGGCCGGCGGCGGGTGCTCACCTACGCCGAGCTCCGGCGGGAGGTGGGGCGGCTCGCCGCCTCGCTGCGGGCGGTGGGCGTCCAGCCGGGGGATCGGGTGGTCGCCTACATGCCCAACGTGCCCGAGACCGTCATCGCCATGCTGGCGGCCGCCAGCCTGGGGGCCACCTGGGCCTCGTGCGCCACCGACCTGGGCCCCGCGGCCGCCCTGGACCGGCTGGGGCAACTCAGCCCGGTGGTCCTGTTCACCGCCGACGGCTACGTCTACAAGGGGGAGCGCTACGACACCCGGGAGAAGGCCGCGGCGGTGGCCGCCGGGATCCCCTCCCTGCGCCAGGTGGTGGTCGTGCCCTCTGCCGCCGGGGACGGGGAGCCCGGGCCGATCCCCCGCGCCGTCCGGTGGGAGGAGTTCCTGGCGCCGGAGGCGTCCCCGGAGTATGTCCAGCTGCCCTTCGACCACCCGCTCTACATCATGTTCTCGTCCGGCACCACCGGCAAACCCAAGTGCATGGTCCAGGGCGCCGGCGGCGTCCTGCTCAACCACCTCAAGGAGCTGGTCCTGCACACCGACCTGACTGCCCGCGACCGCATCGTGTACCTGACCACGTGCAGCTGGATGATGTGGAACTGGCTGGTGTCCGCCCTGGCGGTGGGGGCCACGGTGGTGCTGTACGACGGCCACCCGGCCTGGCCGCGCCCGGACGCCCTGTGGAAGATGGTGGAGGAGGAACGGCTGACGGTGGTGGGGGTGAGCGCCAGCTACCTGAACGCCCTGCGGGCGGCGGGCGTGCGGCCGGCGGCCACCTGCGACCTGTCGTCGCTGCGGGAGATCTCCCAGACCGGGTCGCCCCTGTCGCCTGAGGGCTTCGCCTACGTCTATCGGGAGATCAAGGCCGACGTCCACCTCAACTCCATCTCGGGCGGCACCGACATCAACGGCTGTTTCGCCGCCGGCAGCCCCACCCTGCCGGTGTATCCCGGCCAGACCCAGGGCCCGGCGCTGGCCATGCGCGTCCGGGCCTACGACGAGGAGGGATCCCCCGTCTACGACCGGCCCGGGGAGCTGGTGTGCGAGGCGCCGGCCCCGTCCATGCCGCTGTACTTCTGGGACGATCCCGACGGCCGCAAGTACCTGGAGGCGTACTTCACCTTCTACCCGCACCGCCGGGTGTGGCGGCACGGGGACTACATCACCATCCACAGCGACACCGGCGGGATCACCTTCCACGGCCGGTCCGACACCGTGCTGAAGCCGTCGGGGGTGCGGATCGGGACGGCGGAGATCTACAACGTGGTGGAGAAGCTGGAGGGGGTGGCCGACAGCCTGGCGGTGGGGCAGCCCTGGGGCGGTGACCAGCGCATCGTCCTGTTCGTCAAGATGGCTCCGGGGCACGCCTTCGGCCCCGAGGTGGCGGACCGGATCCGGCGCGCCCTGCGGGAGCAGGCGTCTCCCCGCCACGTCCCCGCGGTGATCCTGGAGGCGCCGGACATCCCCTACACGTTGAATATGAAGAAGGTGGAGAGCGCGGTGGCCAACATCCTGGCCGGCCGGCCGGTGGTCAACCGGGAGGCGCTGATCAACCCGGAGACGCTGGCCTACTTCGAGAGGATCCGGGACGAGCTCCTGCGTCTTCCGGACCAGCGAGGAGGCGCCCATGAAGGTGGAAGGGACGTACACCCTGGCGGCTCCCCGTCAGAAGGTGTGGGAGCTGCTGAACGACCCGGAGGTTCTGGCGCGGGCCACTCCGGGGATCACCCGTCTCGTCCCCCAGGGAGTGGACACGTACCGGGCCACCATTGAGGTCGGGGTGGGCCCGGTCCGGGGAACCTACGAAGGACAGGTGAGGATCGCCGACCGGGCGCCCCCGGAAAGGATCCGCCTGGAGGTGGAGGGCGGCGGCCGGCCGGGGACCATCCGGGCCGTGGGCGAACTGCGCCTGGAGGAGCGGGACGGCCAGACGCTGGTGACCTACACCGGGGACGCCCAGGTGACCGGGCTGATCGCCAGCGTGGGGCACCGGCTTATCGGCGGGGTGGCCCGGCAGATGGCCGTGGAGTTCTTCAAAGCCCTCGAGCGCGAGCTGGCCCGCTGAGCCCATGGCCCTCTCCCGCGCGCTGGGCGCCCGGATCCGACGCCGCGAAGATCCCCGGT
Organism: Armatimonadota bacterium; assembly: GCA_031081675.1. Classification (NCBI taxonomy): domain Bacteria; kingdom Bacillati; phylum Armatimonadota; species Armatimonadota bacterium. Next base: position 132,233 of record JAVHLZ010000001.1, on the reverse strand, counting down.
TGATCACGGGCACGGCCACCTACGTGGACGACATCGTCCTGCCGGGGATGCTGCACGTGGTCCTGGTCCGCAGCCCTCACGCCCACGCCCGCATCGCCGCCCTGGACCTCTCCGCCGCCCGCCGGGCCCCCGGCGTGGTGGCGGTGTGGACGGGGGACGACATCCGCGCGCGCTGCGGCCCCCTGCCCGTCGGCCCGCGCATCCGGGAGATGAAGGTCCCCCGGCGGTATCCGCTGGTGGTGGACGGCGTGGTCCGCCACGTGGGCGACCCGGTGGCGGCGGTGGTGGCCACCACCCCCGCACTGGCCCGGGATGCGGCCGACCTGGTCGAGGTGCGCTACGACCCGCTGCCCCCGGTGGTGGACGTGGAGCAGGCGGCCGCCCCGGGGGCGCCGGTCATCCACCCCGAGCTGGGCACCAACGTCTGCTACCGGATGACGTTCGGCGAGCCGGTGGACGACGCGCTGGGCGGCGCCGACGTGGTGGTGTCCCTGCGCATCGTCCAGCAGCGCCTGATCGCGGTGGCCATGGAGACCCGGGGGGTGGTGGCCGACCCGCGCGGCGGGGAGCTGACCGTGTGGACGTCCACCCAGATCCCCCACGTGGTCAAGACGGCCCTGGCGGAGATGCTGCGCCTGCCCGAGCACCAGGTGCGGGTGATCGCCCCCGAGGTGGGAGGCGGGTTCGGCAGCAAGCTGGATGTGTACGGGGAAGAGGCGCTGGTGGCGGCCCTGGCCCTGGCCCTGGGCCGGCCGGTCAAGTGGGTGGAAACCCGCCGGGAGAACTTCCTGGCCACCGTCCAGGGCCGCGGCCACGTGGAGTACGTGGACCTGGGCGCCCGCCGGGACGGCACCCTGCTTGCCCTGCGGGTGCGCGTGCTGGCCGACCTGGGCGCCTACTCCCAGCTGCTGACCCCGGGCGTGCCCACCAATACGGGGTTGATGGCCTGCGGCTGCTACCACATCCCCCGCGCCTTCGCCGAGGTCACCGGGGTGTTCACCACCCTGCCGCCCACCGACGCCTACCGGGGGGCCGGCCGCCCGGAGGCCACATTCCTCATCGAGCGGGCCATGGACGTGCTGGCGGCCCGGCTGCGGATGGACCCGGCGGAGGTGCGGCGGCGCAACTTCATTCCGCCCGACGCGTTCCCGTACCGCACCCCCACCGGGGCCACGTACGACACCGGCAACTACGCGGCGGCGCTGGACCGGGCCCTGCAGATGGTCGGCTACGCGGCCCTGCGGGAGGAGCAGCGCCGCCTGCGGGAGCGGGGGCGGTACCTGGGCATCGGGATCAGCAGCTACGTGGAGATCACCGGCCTGGGCGCGGCGGCGGGGCTGCCCGGCGGGCGGTGGGAGAGCGCCACGGTGCGGGTGGAGCCCACCGGCTCGGTGGTGGTCCTGACGGGGGCGTCACCCCACGGCCAGGGGGAGGAGACCACCTTCGCCCAGATCGTCAGCGATCGCCTGGGCGTGTCCGTGGAGGACGTCCGGGTGGTCCACGGGGACACCCGCGCCGTGCCCTACGGCGTGGGCACCTTCGGCAGCCGCACCACTCCCGTGGGGGGCTCGGCGGTGTACCTGGCCTGCCAGCGGGTGCGGGACAAGGCACTCCGGCTGGCCGCCCACCTGCTGGAGGCGTCGCCGGCGGACATCGTCTGGGAGAGCGACCGCCTGGCCGTGCGGGGCAGCCCGGACCGGGCGCTGTCGTTTGCGGAGGTGGCCCGCGCCGCCTACAAGGGGGCGCGCCTGCCGCCGGGGGAGGAGCCCGGGCTGGAGGCCACGGCGGTGTTCGGCTCGCCGGAGACGGTCTTCCCGTTCGGCACCCACGTGTGCGTCGTGGAGGTGGATCCCGAGACCGGGCAGGTCCACGTCCTCCGCTACGTGGCGGTGGACGACTGCGGGACCGTCCTCAACCCCCTGCTGGTGGCCGGACAGGTGCACGGCGGCGTGGTGCAGGGGCTGGCCCAGGCCCTGTTCGAGGAGGCCGTCTTTGACGGCCAGGGGCAGCCGCTGACGGCGAGCCTGCTGGACTATGCGGTGCCCCGGGCCACCCACGTGCCGGTGATGGAACTGGCCCACACCGTGACCCCCACGCCCCACAACCCGCTGGGGGCCAAGGGCGTGGGAGAGGCCGGCACCATCGGCGCGACCCCCGCGGTGGTGAACGCGGTCCTGGACGCCCTGGATCCGGCCGGGGTCGAGCACCTGGACATGCCCCTCACCCCGCGCAAGATCTGGGAGGCCCTGCGCGTCCGCAGGCGGTGACAGGCACCGTCACCGCCTGCCGCCGGCGCCTTTTTCCCGTATAATGAGCAGGGGATGGATGCGCCATCCCCGTTGCGTTTCTCACAGGCAGAGGGGCCATGCATCCGGAGATCCAGCGCATTCAGGCCATGCTCGACGCTCAGGGCTACGTGGCCGACGAGGCCCTGGCCACCTCGGTGTACCTGGCCATCCGGCTGCGCAAGCCGCTGCTGATCGAGGGCGCGGCCGGGGTCGGCAAGACCGAGGTGGCCAAGGTCATGGCCCGCGCCCTGGACACCGACCTGATCCGCCTGCAGTGCTACGAAGGGCTGGACGCCACCACGTCCCTGTACGAGTGGAATTACCAGCGCCAGCTCCTGCACATCCGCCTGCAGGAGCACAGCGATCTTCCCCTGGACGCGCGCGAGCGGGAGATCTTCAGCGAGCCGTTCCTGCTCAAGCGGCCGCTGCTGCAGGCCATCACCCACCACCGGCCGCCGGTCCTGCTCATCGACGAGGTGGACCGCGCCGACGAGGAGTGGGAGGCATTCCTGCTGGAGGTGCTGTCCGACTGGCAGGTCACCATCCCCGAGATCGGGACCATCGCGGCCCGCCACATCCCCTACGTGGTCCTCACCAGCAACCGCACCCGGGAGCTGGGCGACGCCCTGCGCCGCCGCTGCCTGTACCTGTGGATCGACTACCCGACTTTCGAGAAGGAGCTGGCCATCGTGCGGCGCAAGGTGCCGGAGGTGAACGGCCAGCTGGCCGAGCAGATCGCCGCCTTCATGCAGATGGTGCGCCGCGCGCGCCTGGAGAAGACCCCGGGCCTGGCCGAAACCCTGGACTGGAGCGCCGCCCTCATCGCCCTCCACCGCGACCACCTGGACCGGGAGGCCGTGGAGCAGACCCTGGGAGTGCTGTTCAAGCACCGGGACGACGCCGAGAAGATCCGGGGCCAGTGGCTGGACCACCTGCTGCGGGGCCTGGAGGAGATGTCCCGCCAGCCGCGCCCCTGGACCCAGGACACGGTGGCTCAGGTGGCGGACCAGGTCCTGCCCCGCTGATGACGGTGCCCGGCGACCTCACCGCGCACGTGGTCGGCTTCTGCCGGGCCCTGCGGGTCCGGGGGCTCGCCGTGGGACCGCGGGAGGCCGCCGACGCCCTGCGGGCGCTGGCGGCCGTGGACGTGGGCGACCGGCGGGAGTGCTATCTGGCCCTGCGGGCGGTCCTGACATCCCGCCAGGAAGACCTGGCGGTGTTCGACCAGGTCTTCGCCGAGTACTGGAATCCGCCGTCCCCCTCCGCCCCGGGCGCGGAGGGACCTGAGGCGGCCGCGCCCGCGGGCCCGGAGGGAGAGCAGGCCGCCGTTCCCCAGGTGCTGGCGTGGCTGGACGACGCCCTGACTCCCTCCGACGGGGAGGAGGCCACGGCGGCGTACAGCCCGGTGGACGTCCTCACCCACAAGGACTTCAGCGCCTTCAGCGCCGACGAGCTGGCCGAGGTCAGCCGCCTGGTGGTGGCCATCGCCCGGCGGATCGCCACGCGCCTGTCCCGGCGCATGCGGGCCGCCCGCCGGGGCCACCTGGTGGATCTGCGCCGGACCCTCCGCTACAGTCTGCGCCGCGGCGGGGAGGTCATCGACCTGGCATACCGCCGCCGGCGGATCCGCAAGACCCGGGTGGTGGTCCTGGCCGACGTGAGCGGGTCCATGGACGTGTACAGCCGTTTCCTGGTCCAGTTCGTCTTCGCCCTGCAGCACACCCTGGGCCAGGTGGAGACCATGGTCTTCAGCACCCGCCTCACCCGGGTGACCGATGCCCTGTCCGAGGCCGACCTGCGCACCGCCCTGGACCAGGTGGCCCGCCAGGTGCCCGACTGGTCGGGCGGGACGAAGATCGGGGCGAGCCTGCGACAGTTCCTGGACCGATACGGGGACGGCCTGCTGGGCCCCCGGACGGTGGTCATCATCATCAGCGACGGGTGGGATACCGGAGACATCGAGGTCCTGGACGGGGCCATGCGGGAGCTGCGCGCCCGGGCGGGACGGGTCATCTGGCTGAATCCGCTGCTGGGCAGCCCGGGGTACGAGCCCATCTGCCAGGGGATGCGCACGGCTTTGCCCTACGTGGACGTCTTTGCGTCCGCCCACAACCTGGACAGCCTGCGCCGGCTGGAGCGGCACCTGGCTTTGCGCGGCCGCCCGTAGCCGGCGGGGAGGGAGCGGGACCATGAAAGAGCTGGCGGAGATCCTGGACGCCATGGAGCGCTTCGCCCGCGCCGGGGAATCCATGGCCCTGGCCACCATCGTGGGGGTGCGCGGGTCCACCTACCGGCGGGAGGGGGCGCGTCTGCTGCTGACCCGCAGCCAGCAGATGGTCGGCAACATCAGCGGCGGCTGCCTGGAAAGCGACGTGATGGTGGTGGCCGACGAGGTGATGCGCACGGGGCAGCCCCGCCTGGTGACCTATGACCTGACCGCCGACGACGACGTGGTGTGGGGGCTGGGGCTGGGGTGCAACGGCGCCGTGGACATCTTCATCGAACCCGTGGACCCGTCGGCGGAGGTGTTCGGGCTGTACCGGCGCGCCATCGCCGAGGAGCGGCCGCTGGCCGTGGTCACGGTCCTGGGCGGGGCGGCGCCGGCCGGAGCCCGGCTGGCGCTGTGGCCGGACGGCGCTCCGGTGGGCACCCTGGGTGACCCGGACCTGGACCGGCGGGCGGCGCGGGCGGCGGCGGCCGCCCTGGACGAGGGCGCCTCCCGGGTGCACACCCTGGCGGGCGGGCGCGGAGAGGCCACGTGCTTCGTGGAGGTGCTGCGCCCGCCGATCCGGCTGGTGGTGTGCGGCGCCGGGCACGACGCCATCCCGGTGGTGCAGCTGGCCGCGGCGGTGGGCTGGCGCGTGGTGGTGGCGGATTCCCGGGAGCGCTTCCTCTCGCCCCAGCGGTTTCCCGGCGCCCGGCAGTTCGTGCACGCCGAGCCGGCTGAGGCGGCCCGCCGCGTGCCCACAGACCGCCGCACCTACGTGGTGATCATGACCCACAACTACCTGCACGACCGGGACCTGCTGCGCGGCTTTCTGGGCACCGAGGTCCCCTACATCGGGATGCTGGGCCCCCGGGCCCGCACCGAGAAGATCCTGGCGGATCTGCGCCGGGACGGGGTGGCGATCGCCGACGCGGACCTGGCGCGGATCTACGGGCCCGTCGGCCTGGACGTGGGGGCGGACACCCCCGAGGAGATTGCCCTGGCGGTGGTCGGAGAGATCCAGGCCGTCCAGGCCGGGCGGCGCGCCGGGTTCCTGCGGGAGCGCCCGGGCCCCATTCACCAGACGGTGGACCGCCCCACCCGGACCCCGGGAGCCTGATCCGCCACCGTGACCGCGCCGGGACCTTCTCGCGCCCGCCCGACGGTCCGCCCGGGGCGGTGGGCCGGCCCTGCCGGTGACCCGTGAGCGACGCCGTCCCCGTCGCCGCCGTGGTGCTGGCCGCCGGCAGCAGTCGCCGCATGGGGCGGCCCAAGCTCCTGCTGACGTACCGCGGCCGGCCTCTGCTGGTCCGGGTGGTGGAGGCGGCGTGGGAGGGAGGCTGCGACCCGGTGGTGGTCGTCCTGGGCGCCGACGCCGACCGCTACCGGCCCGTTCTGGAGGGGACACCGGCCACGGTGGTGGAGAACCCCGACCATGCCGAAGGCATGAGCACGTCCATCCGCGCGGGCATCCAGGCCCTGCCCGAGGACACCCGCGCGGTCGTGATCCTCCTGGCGGACCAGCCGTTCATCGACGCCGGCACCGTCCGGCGGCTGCGGGAGGTCTACCAGACCACCCAGAGCAAGATCGTCGCCTGCCGCTACGGAGACGTGGTGGGGGTCCCCGTGCTGTTTGACCGCGCCCTGTTCCTGGAGCTGCTGGTGCTGGATGGGGACCAGGGAGCCCGCCAGGTGCTGCGGACCTATCCCCGGCACGTCGTGACCGTCGAGATTCCCCCCGAGGCCGCGCGCGACATCGACACGCCCGACGACGCGGCACTGCTGGAATAAGGGAAAAGGGAAAAGGGAAAAAGGAAAAGGGCAAACTGCGTTAGAGGCTCCCTGTTCCCTCTTCCCTTTTTACGGTCCCGCCGGGAGGACGACCAGCGCCGCCGGCACCATGCGCTCGCCGGTTTCGTCGGCGGGCCGGTTCATCAGTCGGCCTCCGGCCACCAGGGTGCTGGAGCCGCCGCCGTCGAGGTTGATCCCGTCCACCGCGCCCAGCCGGTACAGCTCCAGGGCCAGCTCCACCAGCGTCATCCCCAGACTGTGGGTGGGCTGCCGGCCGTCCACCACCACCAGCGCGATGCGGCCGTCGGCAAGGATGCCCAGGGCCGTCCGGGGATGGCGGAGGGACACCAGGGTGGCGGGGAAACCTTCGTCGGACACCAGCTGGCCGCCGGCCAGCAGCCGCGGCCCCCCGCCCACGGCGTGCCTGACCCGCTCCCAGCGGGGGTCGCCGGACGCCGGCACCAGGCGGACCTGCACGTCCACCGGCGTGCCCGCCGCCAGGTGCTGCAGGATCCACTGGCGTGCCCGCCCGTGGCCCGAGATCACGACTCCGTCGGGAGGAATCGCCGTGTTTCCCCGTCCGTCGGTAACGGCGACGACCACGCCCCCGCGCACGACCGCCTCCGCGCCGTAGGGGTTGGTCCGGGTGGAGGTGTCGAACGGCGGCCGGTACAGGATCAGCTCGTGGGGGCCGCGCTCGCGGTTGACCCCGTCCAGGGTTGCCCGGGCGTCGGGGGTGACCACCGCGGCGTCCCAGCCGACCCGGTCGATGACCACTCCGCCGTCGTCGGTCAGCCCCGCGCAGGAACGCTGGGGGTCCGGCTCGCTGAGCAGCGCGCCGTCCACCATCAGGCACCCCAGGGGATCCCCGGACGGGCTGAAGAAATTGGCGTTCACCGCCGCCAGGGCCCGCAGACGCCGGGCCACGTCGGTGGTGCGGACCCGCCGCATCCGCTGGCCGTCGCCGACGGCGGGGCGGATCTGCAGCCCCCGACGGGTGTCCACCACCACCGCCGCTACCCGGAACGGCCCCGGCAGGATGTCGGGGTTCGCCACCGTCTGGACCACCCACGTGGGATAGCCCTCGGATGCCAGTTCGTCCCGCGCCAGCGCCGCCTCCGCGGGGGTGGCGAAGGCTCCCACCCGCACCTTGTACAGCCCGTCCACAAATTCCACCACGACCGGCAGCCCGCGGGCCTCCACGGCCGCCGCCAGCCGCCGCGCGTTGTCCTCGCTGGTGAAGGCGCCGACCTGCACCCGCCAGAGGGGCGGGATCCGCAGGACGCCGCGGCGCTCGACCAGCAGGTCCAGCCCCTCCGCGCCCAGCGCGTACCGCAGCCGCAGACCCTGCTCCGAGGCCAGCAGGGCGCCGCCGACCAGTCCCGCGGCCTCCGCCCGCGTGAGGGCGGCGGAGGGGCGGAACTGCGCCGCGGGGGGTTCCTGCCACAGCGGGGGATCGGTGCGCGCCGCCACGGCGATGGCGCCGCGCAGCGCCGGCGGCAGCTCGGCCACGTCGTCGTACAGGGGCGGCTCGTCGGCGAGCGCCACGGCCTCAAAGGCATATCCCAGAGCTGACACCACCTGGGCCACTGCGTCCGCCCGCGTGACCGGCGCATCCGGCGCGAAGGTCTGTCCGCGGGGAACCAGCCCGAAGACGACGGCCGCCTCCACGTACGGGGCGAGCGGGTGGGAGGCGGGAACGTCCGTGACGGCAGACGACGACGGACGCAGCGGAAGGCCCAGCGCCCGGACCAGCCAGGCGATGAACTCGGCGCGTGTCACCGCCAGATCGGGGGAGAACAGGCCGCCGGTGACGTCGACGATCCCGCGCCGGACCAGGAGCCGGATGCGGTCCTCGGCCCAGTGTCCCGCCGCATCGGTGGCGGGGGGCTGGGCCTGGACCGCGAGGGGCAGCAGGAGGATACTGACCAGGGCGCAGGCCAGGACGCGCATCCGGGCGTTGAGGTTCCCTCAGGCTCCGCCATCTCCCTGCGTCGCCGCACGCGGGCGTTCGCCCCCAAATTTTGTGGCCATGGACGGAAGGAAAACGACATGTGGTGGCGAACTAATGTGCGCGACGGTCACAGGACCGTCCATTCTGCGTGGGGCGCCCGACGGCAGCCCCGGCGCAACGCGGGGGAGGGTGGTCCATGGCCAAGAAGAAGGCCAAGAAGAAGAAGTAACGACCCAACGGATGTTGGGTGAAACAAGAGGACGGCGCAGTGTGCCGCCTCTTGTTTTTGTTCCGATGTCCGGCCCTAGGCGGCCGAGGACTGCAGGACGGCCGCGGCGTCCACGCCGGCATCCGCGGGATCCACGCCGGTCACGATCCACCTGTCCGCGGCGACCGCCAGATCGACGACCTCCGCCGGGCGGCCATCGCGGACCACCTGGACCACCGGGCAGTTCACCCGGCTCTCGGCGGGCCGGACCACCACGGCCACCTCGCCGGTGTTGAGCTGCACCAGGCTGCCCACCGGATAGACACCCATCATCTTCAGGAACACCTTGCCCACCACCGGGTCGTAGATGCTGCCCAGCCCGACGGCGATCCACTTCATGGCCAGGTCGGGGCGCAGCGGGCGCTGGGTGCCCCGGCGGGCCGACGTCACCGTGTCGTAGGTGTCCGCCACGGCGACGATGCGGGAGAACAGGTGCGGGCGGACCCCGCCGGCGGGCTCGGGGTAGCCGGAACCGTCGGCGTGCAGGTGGTGCTCCAGGGCGCACACCATGGCCAGCCGGCCCAGGCCGTCCAGGTCGCGCAGGATGTTGGCCCCGTGGGCGGGGTGCCGGTCCAGCGCGGACTGCTCGTCGGGCTCCAGGGGCGTGGCGCGGTTGAGCAGGTCGGGACCGACGCGCACCTTGCCGATGTCGTGCAGCAGGGCGCCCATGCCAAGGGCCATCAGCGCCTCCCGGCTGAGCTCCAGCCGGGTGCCGATCACCAGGGCCAGCAGCGCCACGTTGACGGCGTGGTAGGCGCTGGATTCGTCGTGGCTCCGGTCAGCCATCAGCGCCAGCAGGGCGGACCGGTTCTCCAGGACCACCTCGATCGCCGCCGAGAGGAAGACCCGGGCGCGGCGCATGTCCAGAGGCTGGCGGCGCACTGCCTGGGCGCGGAGCTCCTGGGCCACCAGGGTCCCCGCCTGGTAGGCGCTGGCCGGCTCGACCTCCACGGGCATCTCGGTGGGGGGCGCCTCCCGAGGGGACTCCACGGTGACATGCTGCACCCCGGACTCCGCGAGGACGGCCGCCGGCCCGCCGCGGGCGCGCACGACGGCGGTCGGCGTGGTGAGCAGGTTCACGAAGGCGTGCGCCTCCTGAGCGCTGATCCCCCGGCGGATCGCGCACACCCCCACGCCCCGCTCCAGGCAGGCGGTGAGCAGAGCGGCATACCGCAGGCTCTCCTCGGGCAGCATCTGGTTGTCCAGGAAGAACGTGTCCTCGTAGATCTGGAAGGTGATGACGTCCCGGTCCCGCAGCAGCAGGTCCAGCAGCTGCACCAGGTCGTCCAGGGCGCGCCGGACGACCGGGTGCTCGGGAGGGTACATGGCCCGGTGCTTGCAGGCGGTGGCGAGGTACCGCAGCAGCGTGGCCGTGACCGAGGAGCTCCGCGGGCGCGTCACGGACTATTCCCTCCGGGCGGCGGACCCGCCCTGCCGCAGCCGGGCCAGCGCGGTCCGGGCGGCCCGGGCGACCTCGCGGTCGCGGCGGCGCAGCCGGAACGGCGAGCTCACGCGCCGCAGCGCCGGAATCGCCTCCTGGGCGCCGGAGGCGGCCAGGAGGTCAATGACCCGCAGGCGCAGGTGCGGGCGGGTCCCGGTGTCGGGCCGCATGAGCAGGTCGGCCAGGGCCCCGACGGCCCGCCGGACCGTCTCCGGCCGCAGGTGGCGCACGCATGCCTCCCGGACGTCCAGGTCCGGGTCCGGCAGGAAGGCCAGCAGGGCGGCCTGGGCGTCTGCCCCGGGCAGGGGGCCCAGGGCCGCCACCACCTCCCGGCGCACCACGGGATCGGGGTGGCGGGTCGCCGACCGCAGGGCGGACAGAGCCCGGGGTGTCCGGATGTGGGCCAGCGGCAGGACAGCGGCGCGGGCCACGGCGGCGGTGCGGTCGAGCAGGGCGGCCCCCAGAGCGTCCACCGCCGTATCCCCCATGCGGACCAGAACGGCCGTCAGCGCCTGTCGGCGCGCCGGGTCCCGCTCACCCGAGGCGGCGCGGACCAGGTCGGCGGCCAGGCCCGGGCCGAGCGCGCGCCAGGCCTCCAGCAGCGGGTGGTCCTCGGGCCAGGCCAGCAGTTCGCGGGCCGAGAGGCGGGTGGCCATTCCCACCACGATCCGGCGCACTCCCGTGCGGGCGGCGTCGCCCACCCGGCCGGGCGCCCGCAGGACCGGCGCCAGGTAAGAGACGACGGCGGCCGCCACGTCCGTCGCGCCCCGCTCCAGCAGAGCGGCCACGTCGGCGTCCACCGCGGCCAGGGTGGCCTCAAGTTCCTGGACGTCCGACTCCGCGCGGGCCAGACGCGCCAGGGCCAGAGCGTGCGCCTGGAGGACCGCGTCCTCGTCCACCCGCGCGTCCTTCCGCAGGGCGGCGATCTCCTCGTCGGTGACCTGCAGGCTGTCGTCAGACACCTGGTAGTCGGAGAGGTCCTGGGGGATGTCCCGGACCCACGGGGGCAGCCGCAGTTCCTCGGGGACCGGCGGCAGGTCCAGGGTGCGCCCGGTGTGCTGGCTCACCAGGGCCAGCGCGTCGCGCGCCTTGTCGGGGTCAAAGGGAAGGCCCTGGGCCACCTGCGCGGCCTGCGGGGGCGGGGTGCCCTCCTCCAGGCAGGGAATGACCATGCGGGCGATCTGCTCGCTGGTCATCGCCGCCAGCAGGGCCCGCGCCGACAGGTCCTGGGCGGCCCGCTCCAGCACGGTCCGGTGCACGTCGCGGGCCTGCGGGTCGGACAGGTCCGTCACCGCCGCCGCCAGGTGCTGCAGAAGCTGCTGGGACTCGGCGGCGGGGGTGTCCGCGATCAGACGGTCCACCGCGGCCAGCGCGGCGTACACCCGCCGGCCCAGGGCTGCACCCTCGGCGGTGTCGGCGAACGCCTGGCGGGTCCGCTCCACCAGGACGGCCAGCAGCCGGGCGGCATGCTGAGGCCCGGCTCGCAGCACACCCACCAGCGCCGCCCGCTCCGCAGCCGACAGGGAGCCGTCCAGCAGGCGGTGGTACGTCTCCAGGGAGATCTGGGCGGGGTCGTCCTCCCCCGGGCGCAGCTCCACCACCCGCGCGCGCTCGATGCGGTGGGCGACCAGCAGTCCCGCCAGCCCTCCCTCCCGCAGGATGGCGTCCGGGTCCGTGGTCACCACGTCCAGCAGCCGGTGGAGCTCGTCCTCGGCGATGCCCGGCAGCAGGATCAGCTGCCAGACGCCGGCCGAGTACAGCTGCAGGGCCAGGCTGTCGATGGACTCGCCTCCCTCAAACGGCCGTCCTTCCAGGATCAGGCCGTCCCGGTGGGTTTCCAGGACGAATCCACCGTAACGCTCGTGGAAGGAGGCGAGGGTGGCCGCCAGAGCCTGCACCGTCTGGGCGCGCAGCGGGTGCCCCGCCGCGTACAGCCGGCGGGATTTCACCGCTGCGTTCAGGCGCCGCACCACTGCGGCCGCCGCCTGGGCCCGGCCCGAGACGCTCATGGCGGAAAAAGCCTCCATCCTAGAAGAAATGCCCGGGATCTTCCAGGGAAACTCCTGGGTCAGACTCGCGGAGCAGGAATCCTGCCGGGCCTGTCAGGGGGACGTCAGGCGAAAGCGCAGGTAGACCTCCCGCAGGCCGCCCTCCCGGTAGTGGTAGAGGCTGACCACGTCCAGGGGACCCGCTCTCACCGGGCCGGCGAACAGGCGCGGCTGGGAGGGGTCTCCACCAATGCGCAGGGTCACCGTCAGGAACACCTCGTCCAGCAGGGCGGCCCGCGCCAGGGCGGCGGCCAGAGTGGGACCGCCCTCGCACAGCAGCCGGCGGACCCCCCGCCCGGCCAGGTGGTGCAGGGCTTCCTCCAGGTCCACGCCGCCGTCCGGGCCGGCCGGCACGATCTCCACGGGCACTCCCCGGGCGCGGACCTGCGCGATGTCGGCGGGGGCGGCCCGGGGCGTGGTGAGGATGAGGCGGTCGAAGTCGGTGCGCCGGAAGAACTCCTTGCCGAACACCTCCGGCGCGAACCGGCAGGTGGCGCTGAGCAGGACCGCCGGGGGGTTGGGCGGCTGTCCTGCCCGCCGGCGCCGCTCCTGCAATTCGGGGTGGGTGGTCACCACCACGTCGTCCCGGCGCAGGGTGCCGGCGCCGGAGAGGACCGCGTCGGCGTGCACCCGCAGCTGGCGGAACAGGTGGTGGTCCACCTCGGTGCCGATGGTCCACGCCGACCCGCCGACGACCGTCTGCCCGTCGAGGGTCTGGACCATATTCAGGTACACGAACGGGCGCCCCGGGCGTCCGGCGGGCAGCTCCAGGTCCGCGTAGACCGCGTCCAGGGGGACGGCGCGGGGATAGGGTTCGCGGGCGTGGTAGACCAGGTCCAGGTGCGACGGCAGCGCTGTCACGGAGGACCTCGCAGGAAACGGTGAGATCTCCGACCCCTGTTCCTTCTTCCCTCGTGCCTCTGTTCTCCTGTATAATGCCCTGTGCGGGAGCGGAGCGGGGGCGTGGTGTAGCCTGGTTCAACACACCTGCCTGTCACGCAGGAGATCGCGGGTTCAAATCCCGTCGCTCCCGCCATGCCGGGGTAGCTCAGCTGGTAGAGCGCGGGCCTGAAGAGCCCGGCGTCGGCGGTTCAAGTCCGTCCCCCGGCACCAGGGCGGCTGTCGCGCGTCGGCAGCCTGCCCACGGGAAGAGGCGATGGAGCCCGCGTCATCGCCCGTTTCGGCGGGCTGATGGCTCCTACCGGAAGGCGGTAGGAGCTGTATTGTTTATGGCGGACACACCCGTGACCGTCCGCATCGTCCTGACCGACGAAGACTACCGCCGGCTGGCCACCTTCCTGCGCGCGCGGGGGCGGTCGGAAGCGGACGGATTCGTCTGGCTGGTCCGGGAGGGCGTCCGCCACTACGGTGCGGACCAGGAGGCGTGGGACGCCTCCGCCGACGGCCCCCGGGCCCGGGAACTCCAGTGGCGGGAAGCCCGCGCCCACCTGCTGCTGATGCGTACGCGGGCGGCGGAACTGGAGGCCCGGGTGGCCGAGCTGCGGGAGGCGGTCGCCACCCTCAGCCCCCGCTACCAGAAGCTGCGGGCGGCTCTGTTCGCCCTCCAGCGTGAGCGCCAGGCCCTGACGGCGTCGTCCGCCGTTCACCCACCCGCCCCCGCGCCCCGGGGGCTGATCGCCCGCCTGCGGGAGGTGCTCCTGCGCGCCCGGCCATGGTGACCATCACGCTGGTCCTGGAGCCTGCGCTGTGGGCTCGGGTCCTGGATCTGGCCCGGGCTCAGGGGTGGTCGCCCGAAGACGCGGTCCTGATCCTGCTGGGCTATGGGGCGGCCGCGCACGCGGACGGCCATGAGCACGGCGCCGCGGACGCCCTGGGCGCGGCCCGCGCAGAGCTGGCGCTGCTGCGCCACCGGGTGTTCGAGGCCCGGGAGGCCGTCAGGGACCTGCAGATGAACGTCACGGGGCTGACGGCGTCCATCGCCCAGGCCGAGAAATCTCTGGCCCTGCTGGAGCCTCTGGTCGGACGCCTGAGGACGCCGGGAGGGCGGGCCTCCGCGGCGCAGGAAGAACCGTCGGCGCGAGAGAGGCTGTTCGCGTTCCTGGCGCGCCACCACCAGGATCCCCCGGCATCCCGGAAGTGACCCATGCCGGCGCATCCCACCTCGTCTCCGGAGGTCCCGCCCGACGACATCACCATGGTCAAGGTGCGGGAGGCCCTGCGGGAGGGCGGCTGTCCGGTCTGCCGTGTCATCTCCGCATCGGTGCGCCGGTACCTGTGGGGATTCCTGTACGAACAGGTCAACGATCCCGGGGTCCGGGACGCACTGCTGCGGTCCCGGGGGTTTTGTCGCCACCACGCCTGGATGCTGACCCAGTTTTACGACACCCTGGGCGTGTCCATCGTCTACCACCATCTGGTGCAGGAACTCGCCCGGGACCTGCGGGCTGTCGCCGAGGGCGTCCGCCGGCTCCGCGGATCCGGGCCTGTGCCGCGCCTGCCGTCGCCCACCCAGCCCTGCCCGGCCTGTCGGGTGGCGCGCCAGGCGGAGCACAACGCGCTGGAGGCGGTGGTGCAGCGTCTGGATGACGAGCAGGTGCGCGCCAGGCTGGGCACCGACGCGCCCCTGTGCCTGCCGCACCTGCGGGCCGCGTGGGACCTGGCCCCCGACGCCCGCGCGCGCCAGCTGCTGGCCGCGCTGCAGGTGGCCGCGCTGGAGGTGCTGGGGCGCCAGCTGGAGGAGTTCATCCGCAAGCAGGACTACCGCTTCCGGCACGAAGGGCTGAGCGCCGGAGAAGGGACGGCGTGGACCCGGGCCATCGAGGTCCTGGTGGGCCGCGATCCCCTGGACGACCGTCGGCGGGCCGGTTCCCGGGGGTCAGGATGACCGTGCGGGAGGCAACGCGTCCGACCACGCAGGCGCTGCGGTTCATCGTCCTGCTGGGTGTGGTGAGCCTGGCGGCCGACATGACCTACGAGGGCGCCCGCAGCGTCATCGGCCCGTTCCTGGGCGTCCTGGGCGCCGGCGCCGTCGTGGTGGCGACCACTTCCGGTCTGGGAGAGCTCGCCGGCTACGGGCTGCGGGCGGTCTCCGGCTACCTCAGCGACCGCACGGGACGCTACTGGGCCGTCACCGGCGTCGGCTACGCTGTCAACCTGCTGGCCGTGCCGCTGCTGGCGCTGGCCGGCCGGTGGGAGGTGGCTGCCGGGTTGATCGTGGCCGAACGGATCGGCAAGGCGGTCCGCACCCCCGCCCGGGACGCCATGCTGTCCCACGCCGCCGCGGCCGTGGGCCGGGGGTGGGGATTCGGCCTGCACGAAGCCCTGGATCAGGTGGGAGCGGTGGCGGGTCCGCTGCTGGTGGCGGCGATTCTGGGGGCGGGCGGAAGTTATCGGACAGCCTTCGCGGTGCTGGCGGTCCCCGCCGTGGTGGCCCTGGCCACGCTGCGGCTGGCGCGCGTGTCGTTCCCGTCCCCCCGGCGCCTGGAGGTGGAGACCCCGTCGGTGCCGGCCGGACTGCCGCGCGGGTTCTGGCTGTACCTGGCCGCCGCCGGCCTGGTGGCCGCCGGGTATGCCGACTTTCCCCTGGTGGCCTTCCACGTGGCGCGGAACGGGCTGGTGGCGGAGGCCGGGATCCCGGCGCTGTACGCCCTGGCCATGACCGTGGACGCCCTGGCGGCTCTGCTGGTCGGCCGGCTGTTCGACCGCGTGGGCTTCCCGGCCCTGGCGGGGGCCGTGGCGGCCGCCGCCCTGTTTGCGCCCCTGGTCTTCCTGGGGGCACTGCCCGCGGTGCTGGCGGGGGTGGCGCTGTGGGGTGTGGGCATGGGCGCCCAGGAGTCGTCCATGCGCGCGGCGGTGGCGGTCATGGTCGGGCCGCAGCGCCGCGGCGCGGCCTTCGGCCTGTTCCACGCCTGGTATGGACTCACCTGGTTTGCCGGCAGCGCCCTGATGGGTGTCCTGTACGAGACCTCTCCGGCCCATGCGGCGGCGTTCTCGCTCGGCGCCCAGGCGGCGGCGGTTCCCCTGCTGGTCGCGGCGGCGCGGGCGGACGGCCGCCCGCGCCGGCCCGCCTGATCAGGGCGCAGACGCGCTGAGGCGCGCCTTCTCGGCGTGCCCGCGGCGAGCCGCCGGCAGGTAGGCTCCCGCCGCCACCAGGCGGCGCTGCAGCTCGCCGATCAGGCGGGGGTCGGCCGCCAGACGGGCGGGCGTGACGCCGTGCTCCAGCGCCAGGGCGGCGGCCTCCCCGGCGGCCTCTCCCAGCGCCATCCCGGTGGGGATGATCCGCAGCGACCCCCACGCCAGGTGGGTGGCCGACAGGGCTTTGCCGACCACCATCAGGTTGTCTGCGCCCCGGGCCACCAGGGCCCGGAAGGGCACCGTGTACACCCGGCGCACCGGGCGCAGGAGGTTGGGCTGGCCGCGGGCGTAGGGGTGCAGGTCCATGGGATACGAGGCCACCGCGATGCGGTCGGGGAAGACCCGCTCGTGCATGATGTCGTCGGCGGTCATGCGGTACAGCCCGATGGTGTGGCGGGTCTCGCGGATGTACAGGTGCGGGGCCGCCCCCACCAGGGTGGCAGCGGCAAAGCCGGGGGCTGTCTCGCGCAGGAACGCCACCACCGCGGGCAGTTCGGCTTCTGCCAGCGCCCGGCCCTGGGCCACCGAGGCGGGGTCGGTCCCGTCCACGTCGAAGATCTGCAGGGCGTTGACCAGCACAGTTCCGTCGCTCTGCCATCCCAGGTTCAGGTCGAACAGGCCCAGCCGGGGGGAGGACGGGACGTAGCGGCGGGCGATCTGGCTGTACCCCCATGCGTACCGGCCGCGGACGCCTCCCCGGCGGTGGGGCACGTCTTCGGCGGCGATGTAGCGGGCGACGGCGGCCGGGTCCACCCCGGACAGCCGGAAGATCAGGGTGGCGGCCTGGGTGCGCCGGTCCCGTCCGCCGTCCTCCCGGCCCACGGTGAACGGCACGCCGCTGGCCGCGGCCAGCGCGCCGTCGTCGCTGGCGTCGATGACCTGGCGGGCCCGCACCGTCCAGGGCTCGCCGGTCTGGAGATCCGCCACCACCGCCCCGGCCAGCGCCCCGGAGGTCAGAAGCGGTCGGACCACCGCGGTGTGGGTCCGGACCAGGACGCGGGGCTGTGAGCGGACGAGGTCGTCGAAGACCTGCTGCGCCCGGCCGATGTCGAAGGTCTGTCCCAACTGCTGGTAGACGAGGGCGAACAGGCCTCCCGCGAGCAGCTGTCCCCGGGGCGTCCGGTTGAGGTCCAGCATGTTCAGCCAGGCCAGGGTGATGTCGCCCCCGATCGCCTCGCGGGACTCGACCAGCAGGACGGTCCTTCCGCGGCGCGCGGCGGCCACGGCGGCGGCGAGGCCCGGCGGCGCGCCCCCCACCACCAGGACGTCCACCGCCGCGGCCCCGGCGGCCGGCGGGCGGTCCACCGCCGCCACGCCCACCACCACGACGGCCGCTGCGACTGCGGCGCCGATCGCCCTGTCCATCGACAGTCTCCCACTCCCCCACGGCTAGCGCGCGCCCGTGCCGGGTGGTTCCCGGCCCGGGAGGCCGGCTATCTCCCTCTATGCCCGGCGGGACCCTGTCCAGGCGTGGCCTTGCGGGGCGGGCGCATACATAAGCGGGCGCATATATAATGGGAAGTGGACTTCACGCCTGCGCATGCGCGCGGAGGAGGGACCGTCATGGCCAACCGCAGCGAGTTCATCGCGGGACTCGTGGTCGGCGCGCTCGTGGGGGTGGGCCTGGGCCTGCTGCTGGCACCCCGGGCAGGGGAGGAGACCCGCGGGCGGCTGCGGAGTAAGGCCGACGAGGTGGCCGACCTGCTGCGCGGCCGGGCCCGCGACGTGACCGACCAGCTGAAGGAGACGGTGGAGGAGCTGGGCAGCAAGATGCGCAGCAGTGCCGAGGAGGTGACCGCGCGGGTCCAGAAGGCGCTGGACGAGCAGGTGCAGAAGCTGCGCGCCGCCCTGGACCGCTCGCCGGCCCCTCCCGAGCGCAACTGACCGGCGGGGACACTGGCCGGGGCGCGGACGGCCCGCGCCCCGGCTTTTTGCAAATTGAATATATTGACAAATTTCGATACTTCGTCTACAGTACCACCGTCGTGAGGCTCATCGGTTCTGCCCGCGCCTCCTCGCCCGGCGCCCGCCGGGGCGGGCCCCTCCGCCGGCCGTGCTGCCGCGGACGCTGCGCGTCGGTGGTGGCCGCGACCCGGCTGGACCGGACAGACCTGGAGCGCCGGGCGCGCGCGCTGGCCGCGGCGGGCGACCCGGTGCGCCTGGCCATGCTGACGCTGCTGGCCCGCCACCGGGCGCTGTGCGTGTGCGAGATCCAGGCCGCCTTCCCCCTGGGCCAGCCCACCGTCTCCCACCACCTGCGGGTGTTGCGGGAGGCCGGGGTGGTGGACGTCGTACGCCGGGGCCGGTGGGCGTACTACTCCGTGCGGCGCGACGCTCTGGCGGACCTGGCCCGGGGGATGCTGGCGTTGACTCGATCGGAGGTGTGAGGTGGAAATCCGTCCCGCCGCGCCCTCCCATCTGCCCGTCGTCCGGGACCTGCTGGCCGCCGCCGGCCTGCCCGACGGCGGCCTGCCCGAGCAGCTCGAAGGCTTCGTGGTCGCCACCGACGGCGACCAGGTGGTCGGGTGCGCGGGGATGGAGGTCTACGGAGCCTGCGGCCTGCTGCGCTCGGTGGCAGTGCGGCCGGACCGCCGCAGGCGCGGCGTGGGGCGGGCCCTGGTGGCGCGCCTGATCGCCCGCGCCCGCGCGGCGGGAGTGGCCGCCATCTACCTCCTCACGACCGACGCCGTGGACTACTTCGCCCGGCTGGGGTTCGAGCCACTGGATCGGGACCAGGTCCCGCCTGAGGTCAGGCGGTCGGCGCGGTTTTCGGCGGAGTGCTGCGCCGCCGCTCGGGCGATGCGCCTGGGGCTGCGGGAGAGGGAGGAGACGCCGTGATCTCTCCGGAGGATCTCAAGCGACAGGTGCGGGAGCACTACGCCCGCGCCGCCGGTGGCGGCTGCGGGTGCGCCGGTGCCTGCTGTGCGCCGGGGGTGGCCGAGGCCGCCGCCCAGGGCCTGGGCTGCGGGTTCCCCCTGGCCTACGCCGACCTGCAGCCCGGCGAGGTGGTCGTGGACCTGGGGTCCGGCACAGGCGGCGACGTGATCCGGGCGGCGCGGCAGGTCGGGCCGGCGGGCCGGGCGATCGGTGTGGACATGACGGCCGAGATGGTGGAGCGGGCGCGCGCCACCGCGAGGGAGGCCGCCGTGCCCCACGCCGAGTTCCTCCTGGGCGAGGTCGAACGCCTGCCTCTGGCGGACGGATCGGTTGACGTGGTCATCAGCAACTGCGTCCTCAACCTGGTCCCCGACAAGGCGGCGGCGTTCCGGGAGGCGTTCCGGGTGCTGCGGCCGGGGGGGCGCCTGGTGGTCTCCGACATCGTCTCCCGGGGGCGTCTGCCCGACTCCGTGCGCGCGGACGCCCGGGCGTGGGCGGCCTGCGTGGGCGGCGCCCTCGACGTCGAGGAGTATCTGGCGCTCCTCCGCGGCGCCGGCTGCGACCCGGTGGAGGTGGTGGACGCCGCGCCGGCCGCGTCCGGTCAGGTCTTCAGCATCACGGTCCGGGCCCGCAAGCCTGACTGAATCTACGCAATCTGCGCGATCTGCGCAATCCGGCGCGATCTGCGCACTCCTAGGTCCCCGCCGCGCGGGCGGGGCCGTCTCCTCCGGCAGGCGCGGCGCGGTCGGCAAACTGCTCGGCCATCTCCCGGGCGCGCTCGGCGGCGCGGGAGATCGCGTCCCGCACCGCCCGGGCGAACCCGCGGTCTTCCAGGACGCCCAGGGCCGCCATGGTCGTCCCCCCCGGGGACGTGACCCGCTGCCGCAGCTCACTCGGGTCGGCCGCCGACTCGGCCAGCATGCGGGCCGCCCCCACCAGGGTCTGCACCGCCAGGCGCCGGGCCAGTTCCCCGCTGAGGCCCAGGTCGGTGCCGGCGTGGATCATCGCCTCGATGAGCCGGTAGACGTAGGCGGGCCCGCTGCCCGACAGGCCGGTGACCACGTCCAGGACATCCTCGGAGACCACCACCGTGTCTCCCACGGCTTCGAACATGCGGACGGCGGTGGCCAGGTGGCCCTCGGTCGCGTGGCGGCCCGGGGTCAGCGCGGTGGCCGAGGCCAGGACCGCCGCCGAGGTGTTGGGCATCGCCCGGACCACCGGAACGCCCGGCAGCGCGGCCTCCAGCGTGGCCAGGGGGATGCCGGCGATGACCGAGATCACCAGCTGGTCGGACCGCACCCGGCCGGCAATCTCGGCCAGCACCTCCCGGGTGTCCCGGGGCTTGACGGCCAGGACCAGGACCGAGGCGGCGTGCAGGAGGGGGTCCTTGGCTGGCGTCACCCGCACGCCGTAGCGGGCGCCCACGGCCAGCAGCCGCTCGCGGTTGGAGCGGTTGGTGACCCAGATGTCCTCCGGAGGGACCACGGTGCGGCCCAGCAGCCCCCGCAGCAGGGCGTCGGCCATATTGCCGGCGCCGACCATCCCGATGACCAGGTGCGACACGCCTGCCACCTCCATCAAACGCACGCGCCCTCCCGCCGCAAGGGCGGAAGGGCGTTCCGCGGTACCACCTTACTTCCGGCCGGGACGCCGCGTCCCGAAGACCGGCACTCTCCGCCGTTCTATCGGCCGGCGACCCGGCCCGCTTAGGACCCCAGGGGGGTCGGTCGCGGGCGGCTCAGGGGTGGGAGGCCCCGTCATCGCGCATGTGGCGCATACTGTAGCATGTTCCCGCCATCCCCGCAAGGGGTGCGCCCCTACATCCACCGGTGCCGCCCCCGGTAGATCTCCACCACCGGCCCCGTCGGGTGGAGGCGGCGGTACTCCCGGAACTGACGCAGCAGCCGGTGGTAGCGCCGGTCCGACGAGCGCAGGCGGCGGTGGGGGATCCGCAGCAGGTAGCGCTCCACCTTCCACACGTTCCGCCGCGAGAACCGCCAGTCGTATCCGCCCAACGCGCGCAGGTCGGCCAGCTGGTACCCGGTGATGCGCCCGGTGTAGTCCACGTAGGGGTCGAAGTAACTCCACACCAGGTCCCGCAGGCTGCGGAACACCGGCCGGCGACCGTGCAGCCCCGCGTCCCGGGACCGGCCCACGCTGCCCCACCGCCCCCGCCGCCGGAACACGAACAGGACGTGGTCGATGCCGTCCTGGGACTCAAAACTCAGCAGCAGCGGCGGATAGCCGTGCTGCTCCAGGATGACGGCGGCCGCCAGGGCCGCCTCCAGGCAGTGGGCCGTCCCCCGCCGGATCACCTCCCGGAAAGAGCGCAGGGTCTCCCCGTGCCTCTCCCAGTTGTACCGCAGCGACCGCAGGAAGGCCTGGACCTGCTCGGGGGTGCGGTGAGACTGGATGATCCGCCGCTCGCGCCGGGTGAACGCCTCCGGTGGGGGCGGCCGGTAACCGCCGGTCACGGGCGCAGTAGTTCGCAGGGCCCGCCCGGGATGCCTCCTGCCGCCGGCCGTCCGGGGAAATGGCGGGCGGCGCGTCGAAATCCCCGCCCGGAACCGGCCGGCGCCGTTCGCCGCGGTCACGCGGGAGCGCCGCGCGTACTCGTGTCGGGCCAGGAGGTTTCCCATGGCCGTTCGCCAGCCGCCGTTCGCGTCACCTGACGAGGAACGGGCGTACCTCATGAAGGTCAAGGAGGAACTGGATGCCTGCCGGACCAAGGAGGACGTGGTGCGGGTGTGGCAGGCCCATTACCTCCGGATCGGTCACCGCAAGCTGGGCCGGCTGCTGCTGGGCCGCAGCGTGGACGACCTGGTGCGGGGCAGGGAGTGAGCCGATGGACGTCCTGTGGCCGGATCCCCGTCAGGCGGTCCCCCCGGAGCGGCCGGAGTACTTTGCCGGGACCGTGCGCCTGCACTACCTGCGCCGGCCGGAGGCCGGCGGCGCCGAGCTCATCGCCGTCTACTTCGACCCCGGCGCCCGGACCATTCCCCACGTCCACCACGCGGACCAGGTCCTGGTCTTCGTGGACGGCGAGGGGGTGGTGGCCACCGCCGAGGGGCGGCGGATCCTGCGCGCCGGGCAGATCGCGGTCATCCCCGGGGGTACCTGGCACTGGCACGGCGCGACGCGGACTTCCGCCGCCTGCCACATCTCCATCAAGGCGGCCGGCCCCACCGACTGGGGCGTGGAGCGCCGGGACTGGGAGGACTACTGAGAGGTGTCGGACAGGGACGCCCAGGCCCCCGTCGGCAGGTCGATGCGGACGGCCCCCGGGTGCAGCAGCGAGGCGAGGACCTCCACCCCGGTGGCGATCCGGGGCCCGGGTCGGTTGAAGTAGGCAGACGCATCGGTGAGGTAGACGCGGCCGGCGCGGGCCGCCGGCAGGTCGTCCCATCCGGGGCGGGCGGTGAGCAGGGAGATCTCCCTCCGCGCGCGGGCCACGTCGAACCCGCACGGCATCACCACCACCACGTCGGGGCGTGCGGCCGCCACCTCCTGCCAGGAGGCGGCATACGAGGGGCGCCCCGCCCGGCCGAGAACGTCCTGGCCGCCGGCGATCTCGACCATCTCCGGGACCCAATGCCCGGCGATGAAGAGCGGGTCCAGCCACTCCAGGCAGACCACCCGGGGACGGGGGCGTCCGGCGGTGGCCTGCCGCACGCGGTCGATCCGCGCGCGCAGGCCGGCCGCGAGATCTGCGGCCCGGGCGCGGCGGCCGGTCAGGTCGCCGACCAGGCGGATGGCGTCCAGAATGCCCGCCAAGTCCTGCGGTTCCAGCGAGACGATCCTCGGCTGGGCGTCCAGGATCCGGGCCGCCGCGGTGACCTGCGTGTAGGAGGGCGCGCACACCGCGCACAGTTCCTGGGTGAGGATCAGGTCGGGCCGCAGGGCCGCCAGGCGTGCCGCGTCCAGGTGGTAGACGCTGGTGCCGCGGTGGACAGCCTCGCGGACGCGGGCGTCGATCACCCCGCTGGGCAGGTCGGCGCCTACCACGGCCTGGCTCAGGACCGGCGTGCCGGCGATCTCCGGAGGGTAGTCGCAGTCGTGGGAGATGCCGACCAGGCGGTCCCGCAGGCCGAGGGCACACACGATCTCCGTGGCGCCGGGCAGCAGCGACACGATGCGCACGCCCTGCCCTTTTGGCGCCCGGGTCCGGGATCCCTGCTGCCGGACCGCCGGGGGATCGTCCGGCGCGGGGTGCGGGCGGTGCGGGTTAGGCCTGGTAGATGTTGAGCGGGTGTTTGCGCAGGGCCGGCCCCAGCGCCCGACGCAGGTCGTCGAACATGGCGATGTCGTGCTGGCTCACGAAGGTGATGGCCACTCCCGGCCGCCCCGCGCGCGCCGTCCGGCCCACCCGGTGGATGTAGGTCTCCACGTCCTCGGGCATGTCGAAGTTGATCACGTGGGAGACCTCGGGCAGGTCCAACCCCCGGGCCGCCACGTTGGTGGCCACCAGCACGGGCGTGCGCCGCGAGGCGAACTCCCGCAAGGCCCGCAGGCGGGCGCCCTGGGGCAGGCCGCCGTGCAGCAGGCCCACCCGGAGGTCGCGCGCAAGGGCCCGGGCCAGGCGGTCGGCGCGGTGCTGGGTCCGGCGGAACACCAGCGCGGCCTCCACCGGTTCGGTGCGCAGCAGGCGCCGCAGCGCCCGCACCTTGTCCTGCTCGGCCACCTCCAGGTAGAACTGGGTGACGGTGGGAACCGTCGGACGGTCGGCGGTGATGCGGATCCACACCGGCTGGCGCATCTGCGCCTCGGCCACGGCCCGCACCTCGGCCGGCATGGTGGCGGAGAACAGCGCCGTCTGGCGGGTCCGGGGCGTGTGGCCGAGGATGCGGGTGACGTCGGGCAGGAAGCCCATGTCCAGCATCCGGTCGGCCTCGTCCAGGATCACGGTGGCGGCGGCGTCCAGGCGGACCGTGCCGCGGCGCAGGTGGTCCAGCAGGCGGCCGGGCGTCGCCACGATCAGGTGCGGGCCCCGGCGCAGTTCCTGGATCTGTGCGTCCATCGAGGCCCCGCCGAACAGGGCCGCAGGACGCAGTCCCCGCGGCTGGCCCAGCGCCTGCAGGTCCTGGGCCACCTGGAGGGCGAGCTCGCGGGTGGGGACCAGGACCAGGGCCTGTCCCTGCCGGCGGGCGGGGTCCAGCCGCTCCGCCAGAGGGATTCCGTACGCGCCGGTCTTGCCGGAACCGGTCTGGGCCTGCCCGACCACGTCGCGGCCCTCCCGCAGCAGCGGGATGACCCGCACCTGGATGGGGGTCGGGTGAGTCCAGCCCAGCGCGGCCACGGCCCGCGCCGTCTCCGGGCGAACCACCAGGTCTCCGAACCGGGCCGGCGCGGGTGCAATAACTGACGACATCATATACATAAGCCTCCTTCGCCCCCGGCTGTGCCGGGGCGGGGTGTGCCGGCATCTGCGCGTGTCTCGCCGGTCCCACCCCTGCGAAGAAGGCCCGCCGACACACACGCGAGGGACGCCGTCAGCGGCGCCCCTCGCAGAACGCATTTATGACGACGTCCTCAGGCTAGCATATCCGGCCCCCGACGTCAAATGGCCCTGGCGCGCTACCAGCGCGGCCGACGGTCGCGCCGCTCGCGGCGCCGTCCCCGCCCGCCTCCACCCCGCCCCGAGCGCTCGCCGCCTCCACCGCCGGACCACCCGCCCGGCCGCCCACCGCCTCCGCCATATCCCCGCCCGCCGGACGGGCCCTGAGGCCGCGGGCGGGCCTCGTTGACGATCAGCGTCCGACCTTTGAACTCCTTGCCGTGCATCGCCGCAATCGCCTCGGCCATCCGCTCGGCCGGGATCTCGACGAAGCCGAACCCCCGCTCGGCGAGCAGGCGCGTGTCGCTCACCGGGCCCCAGGTGGTGAACAGGCCGCGCAGCTCCTCCTCGGTGGTGTCGTAGGACAGGTTGCCGACAAACAACCGCTTGGTGCTCATCACATCCGCCACTCCTCTCCTGTGGGATCGGGCCGGCTAGGGGGACCGCGCTCCGTTGGACGTCCCGGCGGAGGCCGGGCCGAACTTCTCGCGCACGCGTTCTGCCCGGGGCAGCGAGCGCACCGGGTCCTGGTAGGCGAACTGCAGCAGGCGCCGGGCGGCCGGACCGGCGTACGTCAACTCCCAGGTACCGTCCGCGCGCGCACGCACCACGCCGCCGTCCACTCCGGCGTGACGGTCCAGCGCCCGGCGCAGCTCGGCCACGAACCGGCCGGGGCCGGCCAGCGAGGCCACGGGTCGGCGTCCCGCCCGCAGGCGGCCGCCGCCCTCCAGGTAGCCCCGGACGAAATGGTCCAGCAACCCGGCGGGAATCAGCCCCACGGGGACCGAGCCGGCGGCCGGGTCCTCGGGGACCCCCCAGTCAGCCAGCATGCGGCCCAGGTCCCGGTCGCGGATGTACGCCTGCAGCCCGTCCCGGCTGCTGCGGCACCACTCGCAGGTGGGATGCCCGGCGCACAGGTCCTCCACCAGGGCGGCCACGTGGGCGGTGTCCCGGGGGTCCACGGTGAGGACGAGGGTGGGGGCAGGACCCTGCGGGAACAGCCGGCCGGCAGCGGCGATGTACCCGACCCAGTAAGCCTGGATCCCTCCGCGACCGCGCCGGGCGTGCTGGCGCAGGTGGAAGGGCGTGGGCAGGCGGTCGTCGGACCGGCGCCGGAGGATGGCGGCCACCGCCGACAGCGGCAGCCCGTGCTTGGCGGCGATAGTAGCAGGTGGAAGCCCCGCGGCAAAATCGGCGTGGATGGTGAAGAGCTGGTACGGATCCCGCCGCGGGAGCCGGCGGGTAGGCGTCACAGGTGGAGCATACCACGTTTTCGGCCCCCGCTCCAGCCTGCCCTAGCGGGCCAGGGCGGGTCGGCGGGGGTCGAACAGGGCAATGGGGTGTCGCGTGCGGCCCAGCAGCGCCAGGTCGGCGGCGATCTCTCCCACCACCGGGGCGAACTTGAACCCGTGGCCGGAAAACCCGCAGGCCAGCACCACCTGGGGGTGGCGGGGGTGCAGGCCGATGACGAAGTGCCCGTCGGGGGTGTTGGTGTACATGCAGGTGGCGGTGCCGGCCAGGTCCCCGGCGGCGTCGGGGAGGAAGGCGGCCAGCAGCGCCCGCATGGCGTCCACCTCTTCCGCCGCGACGTCGCGCCGGATGGTCTGGGGTGTGCAGGCCTCGCCGCTGTGGTGGCGCGCCACCTTCACCGCGCCGTCGGCCTGGGCCGGAAAGCCATAAAAGAACGCCCCGGGGCGGTGCTCGCAGATGTAGATGGGAAAGTGCTCAGGGTCGAACAGGTCGCGCCTGCGGGGACGGAACCAGTACATCACATTGCGCTCTACCACCAGGGGCAGGTCCAGATCCTGGAGCACCTCCGGCGCCCACGGCCCCGGACACAGGACCAGGCGGGAGGCCCGGTATGTCGCGCGGGGGGTCTCCACCGTGACGCCGTGGGAGCCGGCGTCCCACCGTAACGCGGGCTCGTCGTAGACCAGACGTGCCCCGGCGTCGGCGGCCGCCCGGAGGTGGGCGCCCACGCACGCTTCCGGATCCAGCACGCCCGCCCGCGGTTCCGCCACCGCCACGAATCCGGCCGGCGGGCGGAATGCGGGGTAGCGGCGGACGATCTCGTCGGGCTCCAGCACCTCGCAGGGCAGGCCGTGCCGCCGGGCGCTGTCCAGCGCCCCCCGGACCAGCTCCCCGTCAGCGGGCCCCAGCATCAGCCCTCCGGTGATCCGCAGCAGCGGCTCCCCAGATCGGGCCTGCAGCTCGTCCCACAGGTCGTAGCTGCGCTGGACCAGGGGGACGTAGTCGGGGTGCTCGAAGTATGCCTCGCGGATGATCCGCGAGCGACCGTGGGACGCCCCCCGGTCGTGGGGCGGGGCGTACCGGTCCAGACCCACCACCCGCGCTCCCCGGCGCGCCAGGTGGTAGGCGGCGGCGCCGCCCATGGCGCCCAGGCCCACGACCAGCACGTCCGCGGTGACCATCAAGAGGAGGTTCGCCTCCCCGCAGGCGCATCCCCCCGCGCCCTCCGGGTACGGACACATGTTGTGAAATGCTCGATTCTGTTCTTCTCACCGACCGCGGGTGGCGGGAGCCGCGGACGTCCACTATCATAGAACCCACATGACCGCGTCCACGCCCGCGCCCCGGCCGACGGTGCGCCGACCCACCTCCGGCCGGCTGCGCGCGCTGCTGCACGATGTCGGCACGCCCCCGCCCGGCCCCTTCGTCCCGGCCCCGTTCCAGGAGGCGGCCCTGGCGGCGGTGCGCACCTTCGACGTGCTGGTGTGCGCGCCCACCGGCAGCGGCAAGACCTGGATTGCCGAGCAGGCCATCGGCGAGCTGCTGGCCGCCGGCGGGTCGGCCTGGTACACCACCCCGCTGAAGGCGCTGTCCAACCAGAAGTTCCACCGGTTCACCGGCCTGTACGGGGCCGAGTCGGTGGGCCTGCTCACCGGCGAGCGGCGCATCAACGCCCAGGCTCCGGTGATCGTGGCCACCACCGAGATCCTCCGCAACGCCCTGTACGGCGAGCGCCTGGCCCCCGACCTCATCGTCCTCGACGAGGCCCACTACCTGGCCGACCGGGAGCGGGGCACGGCCTGGGAGGAGATCCTGCTGCTGGCCCCGCCGCGGTCGCGGCTGCTGCTGCTGTCGGCCACCTTTCCCAACGCCGAGGTGGTGGCCGGCTGGCTGGCGGAGGTGCGGGGCCGCAGGCCGGAGGTGATCGTCGAGCGCACCCGCCCCGTGCCCCTGCGGTACGTGCTGGCCGATGGCCGGGGCCGCCTGCTGGCCCCGGACGCCCTGGGCCATCTGCCGCCCGACGGGCGGGCGCCCGGGTGGCTGGCGGGGCTGCTGCGCGACCTGGAGCACTACAACCTCCTCCCGGCCATCCTGTTCTATCCGTCGCGGCGCCAGTGCGACGAGGCCGTGCGGGAACTGGCCGGGCTGCGGGCGTTCGGGCCCGAACTGCGCGCCGCGGCCCTGGCCCGGTGGGAGCGGGACTACCCGTTCTTGCGGTCCCACCCCTTCCGCTCCATCCTCATCGACGCCGGGGTGGCCCCCCACCACGCGGGACACACCACCGCCTGGCGGCTGGCCGTGGAGGACCTGCTGGCCCGGGGCCTGGTGCGGGTGGTGTGCGCCACCACCACCCTGGCCGCCGGGCTGGACGTGCCGGCCCGCACCGTGATCCTGTCCACCCTGGTGCGCCACAGCCCGGAGGGCCCCGTCCTGCTGTCGGCCACCGAGTTCCACCAGATGAGCGGACGCGCAGGACGCCGGGGCAAGGACACGGTCGGGGTGGTGGTCCTGCCGGCGACCACCCGGGACGAGGCCCGGGAGGGGCTGTCGCTGATCGACGCCGAGCCCGAGCCGGTGACCTCCGCATTCAGCCCGGGCTACGTGCAGGTCCTCAACCTCCTGCGGCGGTCTTCTCTGGACGAGGCCCTGCAGTTCCTGCAGCGGTCGCTGGCGGCCTACGAGCGGCGGGAGGAGGTCCGGCGCCTGCGGGAGGCCATCGCCGCCATCCCTCCCGACGACCTTGCGGAGCGCCCGTGCGATGACCGTCTGGTCACCCGCGGCCGGTACGAGCGGATGCAGGAGCGCCTGGCCCGCCTGCGCCGGTCGCGCGCCGAGGAGGAGGCCGCCCGGGTGGCCGCCGACCTGGCGGCCTGGCCGTGCGCGTCCTGCCCGGTGGAGGGCCGCTGTCTGCAGACGCTGGAAGCGTTGCGGTCCCGGGAGTTGCGGCGCTCGTCGCTGCGGCAGGCCCTGCACGCGGTCGAGGGGTCCCTGGCCGACGAATTCCTCCGGCGGGCGGCGGTCCTGCGGCGGCTGGGCTACCTGGACGACGCACACCGCCTGACCCCCGACGGCCTGTGGGCCTCCGAGCTGCGGCATCCGCGGGTCCTGATCCTCGCCGAGATCGTCCGCCGCAGCCTGATCGGCGGGTCCACGGCCCTGTGGGCGGCGGCGGCCGGCGCCCTGGCCACCGAGCGGGCCCCCTACCGCGGGGGGGAGGCCGGCCTGCATGTGCTGGCGCGCCTGGCCCAGGAGCTGGACCTCCTGGAACGCCAGCACGCCGTGCCGCCCGACGACCTGTCCCGCCAGTTCGAGCCGGAGTGGGAACCGCGCGCGCGACGGCGGATCCCCTCGCCGGCGGACCGCCGGGCGGATGTGGTGGTGGCCTGGATGCGCGGGGCGGACTGGCCGACCCTTGTGGCCCACAGCCAGGCCGAGGAAGGCGACCTGCAGCGGATCGTCCTCCAGGCGGCCGAGGTGCTGATGCAGGTGGAGGGGCTGCCGTTTCCCGACGTGCGGGCCGCCGCCCGCGACGCCCGCCTGCGCCTGCTGCGGCCGCCGGTCGTGTGACGCCTTGACTGCGTTGAAGGTTGGAGGTTGGCGGTTGAAGTTTTTCCCTTTTCCTTTTCCCCTCTTCCCTCTTCCTTCTTCCCTCTTCCCTTCTCCACAAGGATTCCCCCGTCCCGGAGGGGAAATCCCCGCCTGCGGCGGTGTGCCCGTGAGGTCGATGCGTCACTGTCCGGTCTGCGACAGCGAGATGTCCCCGCGCTTTGCCAGCGAGTGCGAGCCTCCGGTGGCGTGGGCGTGCCTGGAGTGCGGCCTGCTGCAGCTGGAAAGCGGCGGCCGGCCGTTCACCCCCGAGCAGGCCGAGGCGGTGGCCGCCCTGGCCCCCGCCGTCTCCTCCCGCCGCAGCCGGCCGGCGTCGGCCGCAGCCGCCCAGGCCCGCGAGATCCTGGACACCTTCGGAGCCGACGTCCCCGTGGACGTGGAGGCCCTGGCGCAGCGGCTGGGCTTCGCCGTCCAGTGGCGCAGCCTGCCCGGCGGCGTGCGCGGGACCGTGGGCGGGGAGGAAGGGCACCGCGTGCTGGTCCTCAACCGCGACTACCCGTTCCGCACCGAGGCCGAGCGGCGGTGGGCGGTGGCCGAAGAGCTGGCCCACGCCGTCCTCGGCCACGGCACCCTGGTGGCCAGCGAGGAACCCGGCGGCCCTCCGGCGCTGCAGGAGCCCGCCCGCCGGGCGAGGGAGCGCGAGGCCCGCGCGTTCGCGGCCGAGCTGCTGATGCCGGCCGCCCGGGTCCGCCAGGCGTTCGCCCGGGAGCAGGCCATCATCCTGCGCGCCCTGGGGACCCAGGAGCGGGCGGAGGCCGTCCGCACCGTGGTGGCCGACCTGGCGCGGGAGTTCCGGGTCTCCCAGCAGGCGATGCGCCTGCGCCTGGCCGAGCTGGGCCTGCTGGCTTAGCAGTCCGCCTCTCTCCATCCGCGGGCCGGTCGGTCTGTCGCCATCCCTCTGGCCAGGACTCCGCGCGGGGGAGTCTGTGTCCGTGGCCATCTCACCGATCCTGGGGAAATGCCAGGACGCCGACGGAAGAGGCCGCATGGCTGACCGCCAGGGTCTGGCGCTCCGGCGCCGAACCGAAACGTCCATGAGCGCCCTGATGGTGCTGGACCTGCCCCCGGAGCCCGCCGCCAGCGGGTGGGAGCACGGCCGAGCCGCCCGCGACCTCATCGCCGCCAACCTGGCGGTGTACTTCGACCGGTTCGCCCGGGAGGCGCACCTGTCTGCGGCGCAGGTGCGGGAGCGCGCCCGGGCGTACCTGCCCGTCATCGAGGGCGCCGACCCCGGCTACGCCACCGCCCTGCGGGCCCTGGCCGAGGGCAGCGGATTGCCCCTGGAGGACCTGACGGCGCTCAACGTCCGCTACGAGCTGCTGTACAGCCAGTATTCCGCCCTCAACCGCGCTCGGCTGCGCCTGCCGTCCGGGTGCACGGCCGTCGCCGTGACGCCCGAGGCATCGGCCGACGGCCACCTGTGGCTGGCGCAGAACTGGGACTGGTTTCCCCAGGTGCGGGGCGTGATGATGCGGACGGCCGGCCGGGACGGCCTGCGGGTGGTCGCGTTCACCGAGGCCGGCATCGTGGGAGGCAAGATCGGCCTCAACGCGGCCGGGCTGGGCCTGGCGGTCAACGGGCTGCTGTCCACCGACGACGACTGGGCGCGCCTGAGGTCACCCTTCCACGTGCGGACGTGGAAGATCCTCGGCCTGGCGTCGGCGGACGACGCCGTGGAGGTCATCGCCGGGGAGGAGCGCGCCTGCTCCGCCAACTTCCTCCTCGGGCAGGCCGACGGGACCGCGCGGGTCGTGGACGTGGAGGCCGCCCCGCGCGCGGTCCGCCTGCTGTCGCCGTCCGGGGGCGTCCTGGTCCACGCCAACCACTTCGAGGATTCCCGCGCGCTGGGAGTCGACCAGCCCCTGGCCGAGGAGCGGGCGTCCACCTACCACCGGGCCGCGCGGGCGCGGCGGCTGCTGCAGGCGTCCCGGGAACGGGGCGGGATCTCCCGGGATGATCTGATGCGGGTGCTGCGGGACCACGACGGTCGCCCCGAGTCGGTCTGCCGGCACCTCAATCCCGCCCTGCCGGAGGAGGAGCGGGTGCAGACGGTGGTGTCGGTGGTGATGGACCTGTCGGCGCGACGCCTGTACGTGGCGGCGGGCCCGCCCTGCGAGGCCGACTACCGGGAGATCCCGCTGGCCTGACGTGGACGGCGCTCTGGCTCCCAACGGTGCGTTCGCCCTTGTCATGCTGGTGGTGGCATTCGCGTCGGCGGTCAAGGGCGCGCTGGGATTCGGCTTTCCCCTGATCGCGGTGCCCCTGGCGGCCAACCTGATCGGCGCCCGCACCGCGGTGGTGCTCATTGCCGTCGCGGTGGTCTTCAGCAACTTCCTGATCCTGTCCCGGGGCGGGGCCCGCCGGGAGGACCTGCCCCGCTTCGGCGGGCTGCTGGTGGGCGTGGTGGCGGGGACGGTGGTGGGCGCCCAGTTCCTGCGCCGCCTGGACCCCCAGGTCTTATCGGTCCTGGTGGGCGTCACGGCCGTGGCGCTGGGCGGGGCGGGGCTGGTCGATCGGTCCCCCGCCGTTCCCGCCCGCGCCGAGCGGCTGGTGGGTCCCGCGGTGGGCCTGGCGGCCGGAGTGATGGGCGGGATCACCGGCATCTTCGCCCCCCTGATCGCCGCCTACGTCCAGTCGCTGCCCGTGGACAAGCGCGGCTTCGTGTTCTGGCTCACCCTGTCGTTCTTTGTGGGCGGACTCACCCAGGTGGTCAGCTACTGGCGGCTGGGCCTGTACACGCCCCGCCTGCTGGCCTACGCCGTGGTGACCTTTCTGCCGGTGGTGGTGGGGACCCGGGCGGGATTCTGGATCCAGGACCGGCTGCCCGGCCCCCTGTTCCGGCGGCTGGTCCTGTTCCTGGTCCTGCTGAGCGGGGTCAACCTGATCGTGCGGGGTCTATGAGAGTTGACACCGGAGGGAAGAGGGAAGAGGGAAAAAGGAAAAGGGAAAAGGGTAAAACCTTCAACGTCCCGACCTTCACCGCTTCCCGATCCTCACCGTCTCTCCCGTGCGCGCGGAGGCGGCCAGGGCGTCCAGCACCCGCATGTTGGCCACGGCGTCCTCGGGCGGGTAGCGCGGAGGGCGGTCCTCCAGCAGGCACCGCCCCATATGGTCGAGCATCCGGGTGTACTGGTTGGTCCCCTCCACCACCAGCTGCTCCTCCCGGTCCCCGCGGCGCACCACGAGGACCGCCGGCTCTTCCTCCGGCTGAAACGGCCGGGGCAGGGTGATGGTGCCCGCGGTGCCCACCACCTCCGCCATCTGCCGGTACGGCGCCCGCAGGCCGCAGTCCACCAGGGCGGCGGCGCCGGCGCACGCCAGCCCCGCTGCCAGCCTCACGTCCACGCCCCCCTCGAAGACGGCCGCTGCCCACGCCGTGTGGGGCTCGCCCAGCAGCAGGCGGCTCAGGTTGACCCCGTAGCAGCCCACGTCCAGCAGCCCGCCGCCGCCCAGGGTGGGGTCGAGCCGGATGTCCTCGGGCCGGGCCACGGTGAACGTGAACGCGGCCCGCACCAGCCAGGGCGTGCCCACCGCGCCGTCGCGCACCAGATGCTGCAGGGTCTCGATCTGGGGGTGGAACCGGTACATGAAGGCTTCCTGCAGCAGGACCCCGGCACGCCGGCAGGCGTCCACCATCTCCGCCGCCTCCCGGCTGGACACCGCCAGGGGCTTCTCGCACAGGACGTGCTTGCCGGCCTGGGCCGCCCGGATCGTCCACTCCCGGTGGAGGCTGTTGGGCAGGGGAGTGTAGACGGCGTCCACGTCCGGATCGGCCAGGAGCTCCTCGTAGCTGCCGTAGGCCCGGGGGATCCCGAACCGATCCGCCACCTCCCGCGCCCGCGCCGGATCGCGGCTGGCCACCGCGACGGCCACGCCGGTCTCGCTGCGCAGGAGGGCAGGCAGGACCCGCCGCACGGCGATGCGGGCCGTGCTGAGGATGCCCCAGCGGATCCGCCGCCCGCTCATCGCACCCTCTCCCGGACCCGAGCCAGCCACTCGGCCAGCGCCTGAACCAGCGCCACCAGGGCCCCCGCGCCCGCGGCCGCCGCGGCCACCACCGACGCCGTGAGGGCCAGGCCGGCGCCGAGCACCACCGCGTCGCGGTTCAGCAGGCCCACGCCCAGGACCAGGACCGTGAGGGCGGGGAGGGTGTTGAGAAACGGGAGTGGCGACAGGAGGATCACCCCCAGCAGGAGGACGGCCAGCGCCACCACCCGCATCACGACCCGCTGGTCCAGGCCGGCCAGCCGCGGCCGCGAGTAGCGCTCCACCCGCCGGAGCAGGGGCAGGCCGCGTTCCCGCAGCGCCCGCACCGCAGCCGCGCTGAGCCGGTAGCGGCGGACCCGAGCCGGCAGCCAGGGGCGGGGCAGCCCGGCCAGCATCTGGGCGGCCAGGATGATGTACAGCAGGCCGACGGTGGCCGCCGACCCCGGCGGCAGTACGGGGATCAGGGTGGGCAGGGCCAGGACAACCATGATCAGACCGAACCCACGCTCGGCCACCCGGTCGGCCAGCTCGCCCACGGTCAGGTCACGGTCGCCCAGCGCCTCGGCCAGCACAGTGGACAGCGGGGCGGACTCGGGCGGCAGCGGGGAGGTCATCTGACTCACGGCGCTCGCCAGCAGAGTTCCACCGGCGCCGGCGTCCTCCCTGTCGGGCAGGAACCGCGCCCGGGCGGAGGGAACTCGTCCTCACCTGGGGCGGGCGGACGATGACGCGCGGGCGGGCGATGGTGGCGATCGCGGCGGCGGCCCTGGTGGGGGCGGCGGCCGCTCCGGCGGCCCAGGTGGCGCGCAACCTCGCCGAGAACGTCCTGGGGCCGGGGACCGTGCGGTGGGTGGTCGTCTCACCCGACGGCCAGCGCATCGACATTGCGTGGGACACCGTGCTCTACCACCCGGGCCACACCGTGCAGCGCAACCGGGAGCAGATGCGGGGCGAGGCGGAGCTGGCCACCGGCGCCATCATGGGCGTGCTGTGGCCGCAGGTCATCCACTACGCCATGCTGCGGGGCGGCCGCACCCTGGCCCGGGGGTGGCGGACCCGGGAGGGAGAGTTCGGCATCACCTACGCCGCCGAACTGGGAGGGTCCCCGTGACGCCACAGGTGCCGTTCACCTCCGAGGAGCGCAGGGTCCTGGCCGGCATCGTGCGCCAGGTCTGGCGGGCCTTCCAGGTCTACGTGACCGTGGCCGTCGAGCGGGGGCCCGCGTCGGCCCGCCCGGCCCTGGAGGAACTGGCCCGGTGGGCCGCGGCCCGACGGCGGGAACTGGCATCCCGCGCGCCGGCTCTGAGTCCTGCGGCCCTGCGGGCGGGGCGGGACCTGCTGGACGACGTGGAGTCGGTCAGCCGGCAGGTCCTGGCCATGGTGGCCGCCGCCAGCGCCTCGGCGCCTCCGGAACAGGCGGAAGAGCGGTTGCTGGGGATCGTGGAGGGGGTCCTGGGGTGGACCGGCCTGATGGCTTCCCAGCTGGGGTTGGCGCGACACCTGCGCCCCAGCACGCTGTGGCATGAGCGCTGACCGGCGGGAGGGGGTCGTGCCCGGGTTCGACGACGCCTACCGCGACATCCTGGATCTCGCCCGCCGTCCCGACGCCGCCCAGGCCATCGTGGACTACCTGCACGACCGCTTCCCCGCGTACTCCTGGGTGGGGCTGTACTGGGTGGAGGGCGGCGACCTGGTCCTGGGCGAGTGGCGGGGGCCGCAGGCCACCCGGCACACGCGCATCCCCATCGGCACCGGCATCTGCGGAGCCGCCGCCGCCTCGGGCCGGACCGAGGTGGTTCCCGACGTCAGCCGCGACCCCCGCTACCTGGCGTGCTTTCCCTCCACCCGCTCGGAGATCGTGGTCCCCATCGTCGACGGCGGGCGGGTGGTGGGGGAGATCGACATCGACAGCACCGTGCCCAACGCGTTCGGGGCCGAAGACCAGCGCTTCCTGGAGCGGGTGGCCGCCGTCCTGGCCGAGGTCCGCCGGCGGCAGGGTGCGCGGTCCGGCACCGCCCCGCCGGGTTCCTGACGTCTGGTGCCCGGCACGCCTTCCGCGATGCTGGGGGATACCGTCGCCGTCGTCACCGGCGCCGCCGGCAGCCTGGGCCGCGAGACGGTGCGGGCGTGTCTGGCGGAGGGGGCGCAGGTGGTGGCCGCCGACGTGGCCGACGTCGCGGCGGCGCTGGATCTGCCCGCGGACCTGCGGGACCGGTGCGCGGCGGTGCGCGCCGACGTCTCCACCGAGGCGGGGGCGGCGGCGATGGCGGAGGCCGCCCTGGCCCGCTTCGGCCGGATCGACGCCCTCCTGTGCCTGGTCGGCGGGTGGGAGGGAGGCCGCGGCGTGCACGAGGCACCCCTGGACGAGTGGGCCCGCATGCTCACCCTCAACCTCACCACGGCGGTCCTGTGCTGCCGGACCGTCCTGCCCCACATGCTGGCGCGCCGCACCGGAAGGATTGTGACCGTGGGATCCCGGACCGCGGTCCAGCCCGCCCCCCGGCAGGCGGCCTACAACGCCGCCAAGGCGGCCGTGGTCGCCTTCAGCCGGACCCTGGCCGAGGAGGTCAAGGACCAGGGGATCGTCGTCACCTGCGTCCTGCCTTCCATCTTGGACACCGAGGCCAACCGCCGGGCGTTTCCCCGGGCCGACCCGAGCCGGTGGGTGAAGCCGGCGGAGCTGGCGCGGGTCCTGGCGTTTCTCGCGTCCCCCGCAGCCGCGCCGCTGGCGGGCGCGGTCATCCCCGTGTACGGCCGCGCCTGAGGGCCGGTTGCGCACTCACGATCCCGGGGCGCCTGGAGGAAACCCCTCCCAGGGACGCCAACTACACAGGAAATTCACGGCTTGCCGGAACTCTCTGCCGGAGGAGATTCGATGCCCGACGGTTCAGTCATCGTCGCCCGGCACGTGTACAAGGTCTTTGTCTCTCGCGGCGGTCGCCAGCCCCGGGCGGCGCTGGCCCTGCGGGATGTCTCGCTGGACGTGGGCCGCGGCCGGTTCGTCAGCCTGGTGGGTCCGTCGGGATGCGGCAAATCCACCTTCCTCAACATGATCGCCGGACTGGTCCGGCCCACCGAGGGCGAGATTCTGTTCGACGGCCGCCCGGTCACGGGCGTCAACACCCGGGTGGGTTACATCACCCAGGACGACAACCTGCTGCCCTGGCGGAGCCTTCAGGAGAATGTGGAGCTGGCCCTGGAGTTCCGGGGCGTGCCCGCCGGGCGGCGGCGGGAGCTGGCCGCGCGGTACATCGCGCAGGTGGGCCTGGCGGGGTTTGAGCACCACTATCCCCACGAGCTGTCCGGGGGCATGCGCAAGCGCACGGCGCTGATCCGCACCCTGATCTACGACCCCGACGTGCTGCTGATGGACGAGCCCTTCGGCCCCCTGGACGCTCAGACCCGGGTGATCCTGCAGGATGAGCTCCTGAAATTGTGGGAGGGCAGCGGCAAGACGGTGGTTTTCGTCACCCATGATCTGGTGGAGGCCATCGCGCTGTCCGACGACATCGCGCTGTTCAGCCGCGGCCCCGGGACCATCAAGCGGGTGTACCAAGTCCCCCTGCCCCGGCCGCGGGACGTCTTTCACATCCACGCGGCTCCCGGGTTTGCCGCATTTTACGACCGGCTGTGGCGGGACCTGCGGGAGGAGATCGCCGCGACGGAGCTGGAGGTGGGGACACCGTGAGCGTGCGGGATCTGGCGGTGCGACCCGTGGGGGGTGTCGACGACCGCGGGGCGCGGCTGGTGAGGGAGGCGGAGCAGGCGGAGCGGTCGCGCCTGCGGGCGGCAGGGCGGGCCATCACCGCGGGGCGGCTGGCGTTCGCGGCGGCGGCCCTCCTGGGGTGGGAGCTGAGTTCGGGGCGGATCGTAGACCAGTTCTTTGTGAGCAAGCCCACCCACATCGCCGCCTCCCTGTGGGCGATGCTGGTCCGCGAACAGCTGCTGTACCACCTGCAGTTCACGGTGGTCGAGGCGCTGGCGGGGTACGTCCTGGGTGCGGCTGCCGGCCTGGTCCTGGGGTTTGTCCTGGCACGGTCGGACCTGGTGTACCGGATCGTGGAGCCCTTCCTGGTGGCGTTTTACGGGATCCCCCGCATCGCCCTGGCGCCCCTGTTCATCCTGTGGTTTGGCATCGGCATCGCCAGCAAGATCGCCGTCGCGGCCGTGATGGTGTTCTTCATCGTGTTCATCAACACCATCGCCGGCATCCGGGCGGCCCCGCCGCAGCTGCTGCAGGTGGCCCGGGTGATGGGCGCGTCCCAGTGGGACCTGACGCGTAAGGTGGTCTTTCCGGCGGCGACGCCGTTCGTGGTGGCCGCCCTGCAGATCACCGTTCCCCAGGCCATGATCGGCGCCATCGTGGGCGAGTTCATCTCCAGCAACCGGGGCGTGGGCCACCTGATCAGCCGCGCCGCCGGCTGGCTGGACACGCCCGGCCTGTTCGCCGGCATCGTGGCGCTGCTGGCCGTCGTCCTGCTGATGAACCTGGGGATCACGGCCCTGGGGAATCACCTGATGCGTTGGAGTCCGCGGCACGGAAGCCTGCGGGACATACCCTGAAGCGGGAGGGGAGAACGATGCGGGTGCATCGGTGGGTGGTCTGGGCGGGTGCCCTGGTCCTGGCGCTGGTGGTGTGGTCGGCCGGCGCCGCGGCCCAGGTCCCGCGGGTTCGGATCCGAGAGGCGCACACCGGGACGCTGTTCATGGCTCCCGTGTACATCGCCGAGGCCGCCGGCTACATGGCCCAGGAGGGCATCGACCTGGAGCTGATCGAGGTCGAGAGCGGCGCGCTGGGCATCGCCGCCCTGGTCTCCGGGCAGGTGCAGTTCTTTGACGCCGACCCGTTCCAGGCGGTGCAGCTGCGCCGCCAGGGGCGGCAGATCCTGTTCATCTACAACCTGACCAGGCGGGTCACGCTGGATCTGGTGATGCACCCGGAGGTCGCCCGGCAGCGGGGGGTCAGTCGCAGCAGCCCTCTGGCCCAGCGCTTTGCCGCCCTCCGGGGCCTGCGGCTGGGCATCACCCGGCCCGGGGCGGCCACCGACGTATACATGCGGTATTACCTGCGCCGGGCGGGAGCGGACCCCGACCGGGACGCTCAGCTGATCGCGGTGGGAGGAGGGGCCAGCCTGCTGGCGGCCCTGCGGACCCGGCAGATCGACGCCTTCCACCTGTCGGCGCCCACCCCCCAGCTGGCCGAGCGCGACGGGTTCGGGGTCA
Source organism: Armatimonadota bacterium (assembly GCA_031081675.1). Lineage (NCBI taxonomy): Bacteria > Bacillati > Armatimonadota > Armatimonadota bacterium. Next base: position 93,644 of record JAVHLZ010000001.1, on the reverse strand, counting down.
TGATCATCAAGTCCTCGGCGGGAGACGTGCCCGAACTGGATAACTTTCTGTACACCGGCATCTCCGTCCACAACGTCTACGCCAACCAGAACGGCGACGTGCTGCGCCGCTGGGTCCGGGCGGTGAACCGGGCCAACGCCCTGATGCGTCAGGATCCGGCCGCGGCCATCACCCACCTGCGCAAGTACTTCCCGCGCACCGACCCCGACGTGCTGGCCCTTGCCCTGCGGGACATTACGCCCGCGCTGTCTCCCGACGGCCGGATGACCGAGGAGATGATGGAGAAGCACCTGGCCTTCATGCTGGAAACCGGGCAGATTCCCTTCAAGCCCTCGGCCAAGGAAGGCATCCTCTGGACCAACCGGTTCCTGGGGCCGTAGCGTCCTCCGTCCCCGGCGGGCCACCCCCGCCGGGGACGGCGCATACATCACCCGCGGGGGGCCACCACCCGGTTGCGCAGGACCCCGATGCCCTCCACCTCCGCCTCCATCACGTCGCCGGGCTGCAGCCACCGGGGCGGGGAGAACCCCATCCCCACCCCTTCGGGGGTGCCGGTGGCCAGGATGTCGCCGGGCTCCACGGTCATCCCCGCCGACAGGGTTTCGATCAGCTGCGCCACCGAGAAGATCATCTTGGCGGTGGTGGAATCCTGGCGGATCTCCCCGTTGATCCGCATCCGCAGCGACAGGGCCTGGGGGTCGGGCAGGGCCGAGCGGTGGACGATCCACGGCCCCAGGGGGGCGAACGTGTCCAGGGACTTGCCCTTGAACCACTGCTGGTGGCGGCGCTGCAGGTCCCGGGCGGTCACGTCGTTGAGGATGGTGTAGCCGAAGACGTAGTCCAGGGCCCGGGCGGCGGGGATGTTGCGGCCGCGCCTCCCGAAGACCACGGCCAGTTCCACCTCGTAGTCCAGCTGCTGGGTCACCGGGTGGCAGACCACCGGTGCGTCGGGTCCCACCACCGCCGTGGGGGGCTTGGTGAAGAACACCGGCACCTCCGGCGGCGCCACTCCGCCTTCCCGGGCGTGCTCGGCGTAGTTGCGGCCCATGCACACGATGTTCTTGCGGGGCCGCGGGACGGGGGCCAGCAGGCGGGTCCGGTGCACGGGCGGGGCGGGACGTCCGGCGGCCACCCACGCCTGGGCCTCGCGGGCCAGAAAGGCCTTCAAGGTGTTCGTGGGCGCGCACCAAGCGCTGGCGACACCACGCCTTCTTGACCCCCACGATGTCAGCCTCATCATTTCTCAGATCCGACCGATCACCACCCGTCCCAGGGGCGCATCACAACGTCAGCGCGACGCCTTTACCTGAACGCCCCCGACGAACACCGCCATCACCGCCTCGGGTTGACCGAGCAGTTCGGGACGGTCCAGGGGGTCCCCGGCGACCAAGATGACATCGGCCAGCTTGCCGGGTTCCAGGGTCCCCAGGCGCGAGCCCAGGCCCAGAAGCTCCGCTGCCGTCATCGTCGCGGCACGGATCGCGTCCAGCGGCCGGAGTCCCGCCCGCACCAGCATCGCCACCTCCATCCCCGCCGCCCCGTGTGGGGTGAGCACCGATCCCGCATCGGTTCCCGCGGCGATCTTCACGCCCATCTGGTAGGCGAGCTGGACGTTGGCGTGGTGCTTCTTCGTCCGGTGGCCGACGTTGTCGATCATGAATTGCGGGAGTCCCGCGTCGCGCCCCTGGCGCAGGATCCGCTCCATGACGATGAGGGTCGGCACCAGGAAGACACCCGCTTCCACGGCTCGCGCCGCGCACTCCTCGTCGAAGGACATCCCGTGCTCGATGGAGCGTACGCCTGCGGCGATAGCGCGCAGGATGCCGGGCTTGTTGTGGGCGTGGCAGGCCACCGGCCGACCAGCGAGTCGGGCCGTGCCGACGATGGCCCGCAGCTCCTCCTCGTCGAACTCCTCTGCCTCGATCCGACCGTCAGGATCGATAACGCCGCCGGTCTGGAAGATCTTGATGTGGTCGCATCCGGCCTCGACCTGCCGGCGCACGGCGGCGCGCCCCTGCTCTGGGCCGTCCACGACTTCGGAGATATCGCCGTGGGCCACATGGATCCAGGGCGGGACGATAGTGCCGTGGCCGCCGGTGGAGGTCAGTCCCTTCCCGGCCGCCACGATCCTGGGGCCGCGAATCCGCCCCCTGGCGATCGCGTCTCGCGCCGCAATATCGATGTATCCGATATCCCCCACAGTCCGGATGGCCGTGACTCCGGCCTCCAGGGTGGAGGCGAGGTGGCCGACGGTGTCAAACGCGACCTGAGGCAGCGACCGCTGGAGGGACATCGCCAGGAGGTCGGCCCCGCCGGTCATCGTGATGTGCACATGGGCGTCAATCAGACCGGGCATCACCGTCAGGCCCTCCCCATCAATGACGCGGGCTCCGCCGGGAATGGCAACCCGGGAGGCCGGGCCCACGGCAACGATCCGCTCGCCTTCGAACACCAGCGCCGCGCGGTCCACCGGATCCGCCCCCGTGCCGTCGATCAGCCGTGCTCCTACGATGGCCGTCTGTTCCGTCATCTCGAGACCTCCTCTCTGCGCGCTAGCCGCGACCGCGGCCGGTCTTTGACAAAGTCACGGACAAACTCGGCGAGATCGACCAGCGTCCCTTCTACACACAGCCCGCCCGAGTGCCGCGTTCGCGCCCCGCGGGTCCCCGATCGCGCCGCTCCCCGTCGAGATGCTCGGGCATGGGCCAGATGTATCCAGCGGATGCTCCCGTGGGCTGTGTGAAAGTAGGGATATCCGCACAAGTCCCCCCGGGACCAGCGGCTTGGGGCGGACCGGCGGCGAGCCAGCGTGAGGCCATCAAGACTTCCCAGACTCCCGCGCGTGATCGCCCGCTGCCGCCTGACCGCTCGGGGCCCTTGAGCCGAAGCTCAGATAGGCGAACTCCACCTTCTCTCGTCGCACCAGGGGTGTGAGCCACCGTCCCGAGGGACTGGTCGTTGCCGACACGGCCGTCCAGGGCGAGGAATTTCCGTACCCTGTAACGGGACGAACTTTCCACCACGTCGAGCAGGAAGCCGGCTATGGTCTTCCGGTGTAGGCAAGCGGTCTCGGGGAAGTTTAGATAGCGCGGCGAGACGCCCAGCATGATCGCTGGCGCGACGAGGCCAAGAGGCAAGATTGCTGATCCAAGCGGGAGGTGAACTCTAGGGCGTGGGACGGCATCACAGACCGTGATCAGATTCGGTCCGTGCTGCTCTTGCGCACCGACCGGGACGAGCCTGGCCCCCGCCGCAACCTCAGAACAGATCATTTCCGGCAGGTAGCAGAGCTCGCCTTCAGGGCCCACCGCCGGTCTCCTCGCCTGCGACCTCCAGTATGATGCTGACCCGCTCGCCCGGATGGACGGCGAGGCCCCGGCGCCGCATCGAGGCCACGAAACTCCGCTCGAAGGGGGCACGTACCGTTTCCACGACGTCGCCGTAGGCGTCGACGAGTTCGGCGACCACCGCCTCCCGGGGTACGATCTCCCCGGGTCGGGCCTTTGGGAGGAGGATCCCGCCCCGCCGCACCTGCATCATCTGGGATGCCCCCAGGATCGTGTAGCGGGGCTGGCGAACCACCGGTTTCTCCACCATTTCCAGCGCCGCCAGCACCCCATGGAGGGCCTGCTCGAAGTGACGGAGGTCATCGTCGGTGACGTCGCCGCCGCCCACCTCTACGATCACCGCCGGAATCCCTTCCTGGGTGAGGCGGGTGAACATTGCCCCGGCGAGCCAGTCCGCCCGCGAGGCCCACAGATACGGCGTGCCTGCCGCCTCCGCCATCCGGCGGGCGGTGCGGCTGGCTTCCGAGCCGTCCGCGTGGTAGATGGCGTAGAACGGCACCCGGCCTAGGTCGCCGCCGCTGTGGAGGTCGAGTGCCGCGGTCGCCGTGGCGCGCACGAGCCCCCAGATCCGGTCGGCCATCTGGTCGCTGAAGCGGCCCGCGGCGTTGCCGGGGAATACCCGGTTGAGGTTGGCGTGGTCTACGGGGCTCTCGCGGCTGCGGGCGCGAAAGGCCGGTACGTTGAGGATGGGGACGGCAACAATGGTTCCCCGGAGGCGGGACGGCGATAGCGAGGCCAGCAGCCGGTGGAGGGCCAGCGTTCCTCCCACCTCGTTGCCGTGGATGCAGGCCTGGATCCACAGTACCGGCCCCGGACGCGCCCCGCACATGATGACGACGGGCGCATCGACGGTGTCGCCGTCCGGGCAGGTCAATAGCCGGAAGCTCGTTCGTGCCACCTGTCCGGGGGCCACCGTCGTCTCACCGAACTGAAACACGATCGGCCTCCTTCCCTTTGGAGGGAAACACCTGCAGGTCTTCGGGCAACAGCTGGATTCGCAGCGAGCCCTGTTGCAGGGCGGTGCGGGTCTCCTGGCGGTTGTGGGCACTGATCTGGACGACATCCCCCTGCCGGAGGCGCACGGTGGCCCGCAGCACGTCGCCGCCGAAGATCAGGCGCTCCACGGTTGCTTCGAAGAGGTTGGGGCCCTCCACATCGGCCCCCGGCGGAAAGAAGCGAACGCGATGCGGTCGGATGAACAGGCGCACGCTTTCCTCACCAGCGGGTACGTGCTCGGGGGAGACCACGAGCTCCGTGCCCCGGCTCGTGGTGAAGACGACCCGGCCATGGTCGCGGCGCAGCCGGCCGTTTAGGGTATTCGTTTCGCCGATGAAATCCGCGACCTCGGGCGTTGCCGGGCGCTCGTACAGCTCGTCCGGCCGTGCGTACTGGTGGACACGGCCGTGGAAGAGCACGGCGATCCGGTCCGAGAGTCCGAAGGCTTCGGTCTGATCGTGGGTCACGTAGACGGTGGTGATGCCCAACTCGCGTTGAATGCGCTTGATCTCGGCCTGCATCCGCTGACGCAGGGCCAGGTCGAGGTTGCTCAGCGGCTCGTCCAGCAACAGGATGCGCGGGTTGATCACAACGGCACGGGCCAGGGCCACCCGTTGCTGCTGGCCGCCAGAGAGCTGCCGCGGCAGCCGCTGTTCGTAGCCCACCAGCCCCACCAGCTCCAGCGCCTCGGCCACGCGCCGCCGGGCCTCCGCGCCGGTCACCCCGCGGTAGCGGAGCCCGAAGGCGACGTTGTCGAACACGGAGAGATGGGGGAAGAGCGCGTAGTTCTGGAATACCAACCCGATGTTGCGGCGATAGCTGGGCACGCCGGTGACGTCCTCCTCACCGATGCGGATCGCCCCGGCCGTGGGCCGCTCCAGCCCGGCGATAAGGCGCAGTGTCGTCGTCTTGCCGCACCCGGAGGGGCCGAGGAGGGAGACGAATTCCCCAGGGGCCACCTCGAGGCTGACCGGTCCCACCCCCAGCACGTGTCCGTAGTACTTCACGACCCCCACCAGCGCCAGGGGAACGGCCATGACCGTGTTAGCCGAGGACCTCCTTGTTCCAGCGCTCCGCGTGCCGGTCCCGATTGGCCAGCATGGCCTTGATGTCGAAGCGCATCCGGCCCAGGTTCGCCATCTGCTCCGGGGTGAGCAGGACGTTGGAGTTGCTCGGGAGCAGGGCCTGGGCTCGCCGGTTCGTCGGCGGATAGCCGGTGAGGATGCCGAACTGCGCTTGCTGCACCGGGTCCAACGTGAAGTTGAGGAACTCCTGGGCCAGCGCGGTACTGGCGGCGCCGCGTCCCCGGATGATCCCCAGGTTGAAAGTCCAGTTCAGAGCTCCCTCGGAGGGGAAAACGAACTCCACCGGCGCCCCGGCGTCGCGGGCCTGCTCGGTGCGGGCGGTGTAGAAGGGCTGAATCCAGGTCTCTTCGCTCGTCAGCAGGGCGATGCCGTGTTCGACGTTGTTCATGATCACGGCGCGGTTGGCGCGCACCAGCTCGCGGCACTTGGCGATGCCGGGATCGATGTTCGTCTCGGTGCCGCCCCAGACCCGGTTGACGGCGTAGAACCAGGTATTGCCCACCCACTCCCACTTCGGGATGGCCACCCGGCCCGCGAAGACGGGATCCCAGAGGTCCTTCCAGGACGTCACCTTCTTCGGTGCCCGACGGGTATTCACGGCTAGGCCGAAGGGCGCCAGCACCTTGCCGACAAAGTACGGGAAGCGAAACGCCTCATCCACGTCCTTGAGGTTCGTAACGATCCGCGGATCAGGCGGCACGAGCAGCCCCAATTCATTCAGCTGGGCTGCAGCATACTGGTGCATGTGGATCATGTCGAACCGCGGGTTGTCGCGTTCGGCGATGACCCGGGAGATCTGCTGGGCCGAGTCGCCGACGCTGAAGACCACCCGCACCCCCTTCGCCTTCTCGAAGGGCCGGGCGTAGATCCGCTCGAAGTACTCCTTCCACGTCCCCCCCGCGAACAGCAGGTTGAGGTCCGAAACCGGGGCGGCGGCCGTGGCCGGGCTCCCGCCCGATAGCGCGGCGAGTCGGCCGAGGACCGCCGCGCCGACCGTGGCCGCGCCTAGCCGCAGCAAACTCCTCCGGCTGAGGACCAGCTCGATCCGATCGCCTTCTGCCCGGATCAGCATCCTCCCACCTCCTCGATGGCGTGCGTTGTGCTGCAGACCTCGTCAGTACCTCACGACAGCATCCAACCCGGCCAGCCGGTGAATCACCAGCGCGATGACCAGGATCATCGCCACCTGCACCGCGGCAATCGCGGCGATCACGGGCGTGCTCTCCCAGCGCAGGTAGGCGAACACCTCCACCGGCAGCGTCGTGGTCCGCGGCCCGGTGAGAAACAGGGCCACGTTTACGTCGGTGAAAGAGAGGGTGAAGGCGAACAGCATCGCGGCCAGCAGCCCCGATCCGATCAGCGGCGCCGTGACACGGGCGAAGGTCTGCAGGGGATTGGCACCCAGGCTCAGAGCTGCCTCCTCCAGTTGGGGATCACTGCCCTCCAGGCTGGCCGTGATGGCCCGGATGGCGATGGGTAGGGCGATGAGCGTGTGGCCAACCACGATGCGGAGCTCATCGGCGAAGGTGTAACGGGCAAAGAACAGCAGCAGGGCGATCCCCACCACCATCTGGGGGACCATCATCGGCGACAGGAACAGCGTCTGAAGCAGGGTGCGTCCTCGGAACCGATAGCGGCTGAGCGCATACGCCGCGGGCAGGGCCAGGAGCCCCGTGACGACAGCGACGATCAGGGCCAGCTTCAAGCTCACGGCAACGAAGGCGTGGGTGAAGTTGTCGGCCTGGAGGAACTCCCGATACCAGATGAGCGAGACTCCCTGCGGGGGGAACAGGTTCAGCCGGGTCGGGTTGAAAGATGTGAGCACGGCGACCACGACGGGGGCGAGGAGAAAGACAAAGACCGACACGAGGTACAGACGTCCCAGCGCCCGGAGCAACGTCATGGTCCCCTCCCGGCCCGCCCTCGGGCCGTCGCGGCGAAGAAGAGGAAGACGGGGAAGGCTTCAAAGGCCAGGAGGATGAAGGCGACGGCGGAGCCGAAAGGCCAGTTTAACGTGGCGGTCATGAGCTGGTAGATCAGCGTCCCCATGGTCTGTGTGCGCGGGCCGCCCAGGACGGCCGGGGTCACGATCGCGCCCGCGGACAGGGTGAAGACGATCACCGTGCCCGAGACGATGCCCGGCAGACTGAGGGGCAACACCACGCGCCGCAGCACCTCCAGCGGGCCGGCGCCCAGGGAGGCGGCCGCCGCTTCCAGCGTGGGGTCCACCTTCTGCAAGGCGGAGATCAGGGGAAAGATCATGTAGGGCAGGAGGATCTCGATCAGGCCCAGGACGACGGCAGTCTCCGTAAACAGGATGCGCACCGGCTCCTGGACGAGACCCAGGGCCAGCAGCAACTGGTTGACGGTGCCGTTGCGCCCCAGCAGGACGATCCAGCCGTAGGTACGGACGACGATCCCGACCATGAGCGGCGTCAGCAGCAGGAAGATGAGCCACCCTTTGACCCGGCTGGTCGTTCGGGAAAGATAATAGGCCAAGGGATAGGCGAGGAGCAGAGCGGCGGCGCTTACGACCGCCGCCAGGCGGAGGGTGGAGAGCAGGATCCGGCGATAGAACGGGTCGAGGAGAAACCGCAGGTAGTTCTCCAACGTGAGGCGGTCCCCGACGATCTGGGCCGGCGCGTAGTTGCGAATGCTGACGAGGAACATCAGCGCCAGCGGATAGACGAGAAAAACCCCGAAGAAAACCAGGGGAAGCGCCGCCAGCGCGAGGTAGGGCCGGCCCTGCACCGCCGCTCCCAACGAGCGGATTTCGCCCCGAATTCCGGGGAGCGCGACGTCGTTCATCGGCGTCGCGGCCTCCCTGCTGCCGTATCCCACCAGCGATCTCCGAGGGCCCGGCCCAGGCGCTCGCCCCGCAGGAGCAGGGCCTCGACGATGCGCTGCTCGTCCTGTGGGGAGACACCGGCGATCGGATAGGAGACGCTGAGGGCGAAGGATTCGTCGTCCGCGGTACTGGTGAACCCGATGCCCGCGGCCTTGATCCCGTCGAAGGTCTCCTGGTCGGCGACGGCGTAGCGCCGGGTCCGGGTCCGCCCGAGCTCGGCCAGGAGCGCGGGAATCTCGCGCAAGGTGGCTCGGGTGAGAGGGATCAGCGGCATGTTGCCATAGAGGCGCGCCACCTCTTCATCCGGCAGGCGGGCCAGGAGCGCTTTGCCGATCGCCGTAGCGTACGCCGGGAACCGCTCGCCCGGTTTGACCACGAGACGCACCCGGTAAGCGCCGGCCTCCGATGCCAGCACCACGACGTCGGGGCCAGCCAGGACGCCGACGTACCCGGTGTGGCCGGTGGAGGCCACAAGATCCTTCAGCGCCTCCAGGGCCAGCGGCAGCCATCGGTGGCGGTGCGTGTAGCGCGCCCCCAGATCGAACAGCCCGATGCCGATGCGATACCGTCGCGACCCGACTTCCTGTTCCAGGAGGCCTTCCGATTTCAGCGTGGTGGCGATGCGGTACACCACGCTGCGCGGCAGGTCCAGGCGGCGGCTGAGGTCGGAGATGCCGAGAACCGGGTGGGCAGCATCGAAACAGCGGAGCAGTTCGATAGCCTTTTGGAGGGTCTTAAGTTTTCCGGAATCCGGAACAGCATCCATTAACAGGAACATTCTCTTCGCGCCCGGCAACTCCTTCACCCGGGAGCGAGCGGGTCAAGGGAGGGTAGTGGGCGGCGGTCAGCGCGGCGCGACCACCTGGTTGCGCAGGACCCCGATGCCCTCCACCTCCGCCTCCATCACGTCGCCGGGCTGCAGCCACCGGGGCGGGGAGAACCCCATCCCCACCCCTTCGGGGGTGCCGGTGGCCAGGATGTCGCCGGGCTCCACGGTCATCCCCGCCGACAGGGTTTCGATCAGCTGCGCCACCGAGAAGATCATCTTGGCGGTGGTGGAATCCTGGCGGATCTCCCCGTTGATCCGCATCCGCAGCGACAGGGCCTGGGGGTCGGGCAGGGCCGAGCGGTGGACGATCCACGGCCCCAGGGGGGCGAACGTGTCCAGGGACTTGCCCTTGAACCACTGCTGGTGGCGGCGCTGCAGGTCCCGGGCGGTCACGTCGTTGAGGATGGTGTAGCCGAAGACGTAGTCCAGGGCCCGGGCGGCGGGGATGTTGCGGCCGCGCCTCCCGAAGACCACGGCCAGTTCCACCTCGTAGTCCAGCTGCTGGGTCACCGGGTGGCAGACCACCGGTGCGTCGGGTCCCACCACCGCCGTGGGGGGCTTGGTGAAGAACACCGGCACCTCCGGCGGCGCCACTCCGCCTTCCCGGGCGTGCTCGGCGTAGTTGCGGCCCATGCACACGATGTTCTTGCGGGGCCGCGGGACGGGGGCCAGCAGGCGGGTCCGGTGCACGGGCGGGGCGGGACGTCCGGCGGCCACCCACGCCTGGGCCTCGCGGGCCAGCGTCCGCAGGACCGTGAGGGGCACCTCGGCGATGACGTCCACCATCTCCCGGGGCACCCGCACCCGCCGCTGGCGGGCCACCGCCTCCAGGTCCACGATCCTGTCGCCCACCACGAATCCCACCCGCGCCTCGCGCCCTGCCTGATACGTCGCCAGCCTCACGCCCGACCCTCCTCACATGAGAGTGCGGCCCGCGGCCGGCCGCACCCGCGACGCGCCGCTCCGCCGGCAGGGGAGTTTCCACGCGCAGCGAAGGCTACCCTCCGACGCGCGGAGGAGGGTGGAGATGGCATCCGTCCGGGTCTGGGTGGGGACGACCGACGGGCTGTACGCATTCACGTCCGACGCCCGGCGCCTGAGGTGGCGCCGCCAGGGACCCTACCTGCGGGGTCTGTCTGTCAGCCACTGCGCCTGGGACGCCCGTACGCGGACCCTGTACGCCGCCACCCTCACCGATGGCGTGTATGCATCCCGGACCGGGGGGCGGACCTGGACGGCGCTCAACGACGGCCTGTCCATCCGCCGGGTGTGGACGGTGGCGGTGAATCCGCGGGATCCCGACCAGCTGTGGGCGGGGACGCACTTCAGCTATCTGTTCTGGAGCGCCGACCGCGGCCGCACCTGGCGGGTCCACCCGGGCTACCTGGAGGCGCCCGGCAAGGAGGGACGGTACGGCGACTGGGGATACGGGACCATCGGCAACTCCCTGCACGGGATCCACCTGGACCCGCGCGACCCCCGGCGGATGCTTGTGGTCAGCAGCACCAACCACGGCGCGGTGCGCTCCCTGGACGGCGGGCAGAGCTGGGAGTACGCCCGGACCGGAGTGTACGAGTCCTGCCCGGTGGCCGGCACCGCCGACCTGCGGCGGCCGATGAGTGCGGACGAGCGGGCCCGGGCCGTCGAGCAGCACCTGGCCGAGGTGCACGCCTGCACCCACCGCATTGACGTCTGCGCCGCCAACCCCCGGGTGCTGTACCGGCAGCAGCACTGCGGGGTCTACCGCAGCGAGGACTTCGGCGCCACCTGGCAGGACATCTCCACCGGGCTGCCCGACCGGCACGGCTTTCCCGTGGCCGCCCACCCGGCCGACCCCGGGACTGCCTTCACGGTTCCGGCCTACCAGGGCACGGGGTGCGCCCGCCACAACTCCTGCATCCGGGGACCCCTGGACGTCTACCGGACCCGGACGGGGGGACGGACCTGGGAGCGCCTGTCCGACGGCCTGCCCCGCCGGGTGCACTGCGTGGTCCTCCGCCACGCCCTGGACGCCGACACCCTGCGTCCGGTCGGCATCTACCTGGGGACCACCAGCGGCGAGGTCTACGGCAGCCCCGATGAGGGCGACCGGTGGGTGATATTGGGGCGGGGGCTGCCCCGGGTGCAGGGGATCACGGCGGTGGTGGGGTAAAAGCGGTCCCGCACTCGCGGGCCGGGCCGCGTCCACGGAACGTCAGAGGGGCCGCTGCGGCGCGCAGGACAGACTCAGGCGCCTCCCGGTGCGAGGTCGGAGGCGGGGGCGTCCTCCAGCAGGGAGGGATCGCGCTCGAGGACCTCCACGGGGCCGGTGGGGAGGGCGACCACCCGGATCCGGAAGTCGCGGTACAGGGCGGGCGCCAGCGGCCGGGCCACCTCCCGGAAGATGGTCACCGCCACCTCCCGCATCTCCTGGTCCACGTGCAGCTCCCCCCGCTTTTCGAAGAACTCCCGCCAGGCCCGGTGGTTGCCCGTGATGACGATGTGGGTTTCGGTCATGTTGGGCAGGACGCACCGCGCCGCCTCCCGCGCCCGCTTCCGGCGCAGGGTCCTGTCCTCCAGGCCCCGCAGCTTGCGGGCGCCGATCTCGGTGAGGGCCTGGTAGGCGTGCTGGACCCGGTCGTACAGGTCCAGCAGGACCGCCAGGGCGTCGGGGTCGTCGCGGAACAGCGGGGGGATGACCCACGGGGCGTCGTCCTCGCTGACAAAGCGCTGGCTGAGCTGGGAGAAGCTGAAGTGCCGGTGCCGCACCATCTCGTGGGTGAACGAGCGGGACACGCCGGTCAGCATCACCGTGAACCCGGCATGCTCGAGGACCGAGTAGTGCTTCTGGGACAGCAGGTGCGCCAGGTACCCGGCGTTGGTGCGGGTGGCGGGATTGGGCTTGTGCCAGGACTGGTAGCACGCCCGCCCGGCAAACTCCACCAGGGCGGCGGCGTCGTCGGCAGCGTCGGTGGACCATACCGCCCAGGGCGTTCCCTCCCGGTCGTCCAGGACGAACCGGGTCTCTGCAACCTTCACCACTCGCAGGTGCGCGGTCCGCATCGGTGTCCTCCTGCCAGCAGCGACCCCAGGGAGGAGGTGCGGGCGAAGGAGGAGTGGTCAGGGTACTGCCGTGTGGGGAGCCTGGCGTGGAAGGCGTCCGGAATCAGACTCGAAGGCTCCTCCCCCCTGTGGGTCCGAGGGAGGTATTTCCCCACTACTCCCCCGGATTCCTGCCGGGAACATCAACATCTTGTGGACAACCCGGGGATCTGGACCCAGATTCTGGGGCGATCAGGTGTTTGAGGTCGTGGGTGGAGGACGGCGAGGCCATGGGCAAGGCGGATCTGGACGAGATTGAGTGGACGATTCGCAGGCGACTGGCGGGCCGCCCCCGCAAGGAGGTTACCGAGCCGGGCCTGCGCCGGGCGGCCGTGCTCCTCGCCCTGCTCTCCCGTGGGGGGGAGGTGGCCGTGCTCCTCACCCGGCGGACGGAGGTGGTGGAGCACCACAAGGGACAGATCTCCCTGCCCGGCGGGACGGCCGACCCCGCCGATCGAGGCCCTGTGGATACCGCCCTGCGGGAGGCGGAGGAGGAGCTGGGGATTCCCCGCGGCGCCGTGCAGGTCCTGGGTCTTCTGGACGACGTGGTGACCGTGGTGAGCGGCTTCGTCATCACCCCGGTCGTCGGGATCCTCCGGGAACCCGTGGCCCTCCGGGTCAACGCCGCGGAGATCGCCGAGGTCCTGACCGTGCCTCTGCGGACCTTCACCGACCCCCAGGCCCTGCGGATCGAGCGGCGTCTGAGGGACGGTCGGTGGGTGGAGGTCCTGTCCTACCGGTACGGACCCCACGAGGTCTGGGGTGCCACGGCGCGGGTCCTCAAGGGTTTCGTGGACGCCGTGTTCGGCACCGACCCCCCGCCCCCCGCGAGGATTTAGGGGTCAGACCCCATATCGTCCGGGTTATGAAAATAGCGGTCAAAGAACTTTACAAGGAAAGAATTGGTTGAATTTGAGGAGTTTCAGGTCAATATCTCGATTTTTCCCGATTTTTCGTCGCAGATCTGGCCATCTTCGACGCCTGTTCGGTGGTTCCGGGGGGAGGCCCCCGTTGCTATACTGGTCGCCGGCAGGATCCCTCGGGAGGCTCCCCATGACGCACTACACTCGTCCCGTGTTCACAATTACCGTCGCCGCCAACCTGGTCGGGGTCTCTCCGCAGACGCTGCGCCGGTGGGAGAGGGCCGGGTTGCTCTCGCCCCTCCGGGAGGGGCCCCGCAGGCGGAGGCTGTACTCCTGGCGCGACATCGAGCGGGCCCAGGAGATCCGCTACCTCGTGGTACGCAGGCGGCTGCCGCTGAAGGCCGTGCGGGCCCACCTGCGCCTGGCGGCCGCCAGGCGGCTCGTGGCGGTGCTGCCGCGGATCGGATCCCGGACCGGCACGCCGCTGGTGCCCCCCATCGCCCTGGCCATCCCGCGCTGACGGTCCGTCCGTGGTAGGCTGGAGAGTGAAGTCCCCGGCCGCGAGCCCCGGCCGGTGGGGAGGGGCCCATGAGCGCGCCGCGGCGCATCTACATGGACTACGCCGCCACCACCCCGGTGGACCCGCGGGTGGTGGAGGCGATGCTGCCGTACTTCACCGAGCGGTTCGGCAACGCCAGCAGCGTCCACCAGTTCGGCCAGGAGGCCCGGGAGGCGGTGGAGCGGGCGCGGGAGGCGGTCGCCCGGGCCATCGGCGCGCGCCCCGCGGAGATCGTCTTCACCAGCGGAGCCACCGAAAGCGATAACTTCGCCATCCTCGGGACGGCGTGGGCGAACGAGGACCGGGGGCGCCACATCATCACGTCGGCGGTGGAGCACCATGCGGTCCTGGAGCCCTGCCGGTTTTTGGAGTCCCGCGGATTTGAGGTCACCTACCTGCCCGTGGACCGGTACGGCCGGGTCGACCCCGACGACGTGCGCCGGGCGATCCGCCCCGACACCATCCTGATTTCGGTGATGCACGCCAACAACGAGATCGGGACGCTGCAGCCGGTGGCCGAGATCGCGCGCCTGGGACGGGAGCGCGGCATCCTGGTGCATACCGACGCCACCCAGTCGGTGGGCATCCTGCCGGTGGATGTGGACGACCTGGGCGTGGACCTGCTGTCCCTGTCGGCCCACAAGCGGTACGGCCCCAAAGGGGTGGGCGCCCTGTTCATCCGGCGCGGCGCCCGGGTGGCCCGGATCCAGCACGGGGGCGCCCACGAGCGCAACCGGCGGGCCGGCACCGAGAACGTTCCCGGCATTGTGGGCCTGGGGGCGGCCCTGGAGCTGGCGATGGAGCTCCGGGAGGACGAGGCCGCCCGGCTGCGCCGCCTGCGGGACCGGCTGATCGCCGGACTGCTGGAGATCGAGGGGGCGCGCCTCAACGGCCACCCCGCCGAGCGCCTGCCGGGGAACGTCAACGTCTCCTTCGCCGGCACCGACAGCGAGTCGCTGCTGCTGGCGCTGGATCTGCGCGGGGTGGCGGCCAGCAGCGGGTCCGCCTGCACCGCGGGCAGCCTGGAACCCTCTCACGTGCTGTCGGCCATCGGCCTGCCGCCCGAGGTGGCCGCGGGGACGCTGCGCCTGTCTCTGGGCCGGGGCACCACCGAGCAGGACGTGGATGACGTCCTGGCCCTGATGCCCGAGATCGTCGCCGCCGTGCGCCGCGCCGGGCGGGGCGCGCGCGCCGGCGCGCGTTGACACCGCCCGCGGCCTCTGCGATCATCGGGAGTAGTGGCGGACTTCGTTCCCATCGTCGTCCACATCGCCCTGGTGGTGCTGGTGGTGGCGGGTCTGGTGGCCTTCCACCACCTGGTGGGCCGCCGCCGACCTGTGCCGGGCAAGCTGGAGCCCTACGAATCCGGCGTGTGGCCCGTCGGCACCGCCCGGGAGAGGGTGCCGATCCGCTACTACCTCATCGCCATGCTCTTCCTGCTCCTTGACGTGGAGGCGGTCTTCCTGTACCCGTGGGCGGTGGTCGCCCGGGAGCTGCGGGTCCTGGGACTGGTGGAGATGCTGGCCTTCGTGGGCGTGCTGGGCGCCGGGTTCGCGTACGCCTGGCGGCGGGGGGCGCTGCAGTGGCAGTGATCGGGTCGGCCACGGTGGTTTCCCGGGCCCGCTCGCCGGACGAGGCGACCGAGGCCGACGTGCGCGCCCTGGAGGGCAACCTCCTGACCACCACCGTGGAGCGGCTGCTGGCCTGGGCCCGGCGCAACTCCATCTGGCCGGCCCAGTTCGGGCTGGCGTGCTGCGCCATCGAGATGATGTCCGCCGCCGCATCGCGGTTTGACATCGCCCGCTTCGGCAGCGAGCTGTTCCGGGCCTCGCCCCGCCAGGCGGACCTCATGATTGTCTCGGGTCGGGTCAGCCAGAAGATGGCGCCGGTGGTCAAGCACATCTACGAGCAGATGCTGGAACCCAAGTGGGTCATCGCCATGGGCGACTGCGCCTCCTGCGGCGGCGTGTTCAACAACTACGCCCTGGTGCAGGGTGTGGACAAGCTGATCCCGGTGGACGTCTACGTGGCGGGATGCCCGCCCCGGCCCGAGGCCCTGCTGTACGGGCTGCTCGCGCTCCAGGAGCTCATCGCCCACCCGGAGCGCCGGAGGAGGCGGCCGTGACCGGGGCCCCCGCGCGCCTGGCCGCCCGCCTGGCCGCCGCCGTCCGGGAGCGGGCGGAGTTTCGGGACGAGCTGACGCTGGTCGTCTCCCGGGAGGACCTCCTGGAAGCCCTGCAGGCCGCGCGGGCGGAGGGCTTTGTGATGCTGACCGACCTCACCGCGGTGGACCGCCATCCGGCCCGGCCGCGGTTTGAGGTCGTCTACCTGCTGACGGCCCTGGACCCGCCGGCCCGGGTGCGGCTGAAGGTGCGGGTGGAAGCGGACGATGCCACCGTGCCCTCGGCCACCGGCCTGTGGCCCGGCGCGTCCTGGCTGGAGCGGGAAGTGTACGACCTGTTCGGCATCGTGTTCATCGGGCATCCCGACCTGCGGCGGATCCTGCTGCCGGACGACTGGGAGGGTCACCCCCTGCGCAAGGATTACCCGCTGGTCGAGGAGCCGGTGCAGTTCCGGGGCCACACGCCCAAAGTCCCCAGCCAGATCATCCCCCGGGTTCCGCCGGGCCAGTAGGCGGATGGCGCCGGGCGGCGGAAGAGGGTCGGCCGGCGGCGGGCGCGTGTGCGAGTGCGGGCATGGCTGAGCTGACGCGGGAAACCCTCGTCCTGAACATGGGCCCCCAGCACCCCAGCACCCACGGGGTCCTGCGCCTGCTGCTCGAGCTGGAGGGCGAGGTGATCGTGGGCGCCCACCCGGTGATCGGCTACCTCCACACGGGTTTCGAGAAAGAGATGGAAACCCGCACCTACCACCAGAACATCGTCTTCCCGCCGCGCATCGAGTACCTGGCCACCTTCATCGAGGAGCAGGCGTACGTCCTGGCCGTGGAAAAACTGCTGGGGATCACCGCCCCGCCCCGGGCCCAGACCATCCGGCTGATCCTCGCCGAGTTGTCCCGGATTGCCAGCCACCTGGTCTACCTGGGAACCGCCGCCATCGACCTCAACGTCAGCAGCGTGTTCATGTACTGCTTCCGGGACCGGGAGCAGATCCTGGACATCTTCGAGATGGTGAGCGGCCAGCGGATGATGCACGGCTACTTCCGCATCGGCGGCCTGCAGTGGGACCTGCCCGAGGGGTTCGTCCCCCGGGTGCGGGCGTTTCTGGAGGAGCTGCCCCGCCACCTGGACGAGTACGAGGCGCTGCTCACCGACAACCTGATCTGGCGGCGGCGCACCGAGGGGGTGGCGGTGCTCAGCGCCGACGACGCCCTCCGCTACGGCTGCACCGGTCCGGTGCTGCGGGGGTCGGGCGTGCCCTATGACGTGCGCAAGGCCTTCCCCTACGGGGGCTACGACCAGTACGCCTTTGACATCCCGGTGGGGCGCCGCGGCGACGCATTCGACCGCTACCGGGTGCGGATGGAGGAGATGCGCCAGAGCCGCCGGATCGTGCTGCAGGCCCTCGACCGCCTGGCCCCGGGGCCGGTGATGGTGGACGACCCGAAGGTGGCGCTGCCGCCCCGCTCCGAGCTGGTCCGCAGCATGGAGGCGGTGATCCACCACTTCAAGCTGGTCAGCGAGGGGATCCACCCCCCGCCGGGGGAGGTGTACGCCGCAGTGGAGTCCCCCCGGGGCGAGAAGGGCTACTACATCGTCAGCGACGGGAGCAACCGGCCGGTGCGCGTGCGGGTGCGCTCGGCGTCCTTCAACAACCTGCAGGCCCTGCCCGTGATGCTGTACCGGGGCACCGTCGCCGACGTGGTGGTGGCCATCGCCAGCATCGACATCGTGTTGGGAGACGTGGACCGGTGAACGCGCCTTCCGAGCAGCCTCCGACCCTCTCTGTTCTCTCCGACCGGGCCCGGGCGCAGATCCGGCGGCTGGCGGAGCGCTTCCCCCACCGGCAGTCGGCCCTCCTGGGCGCCCTGTTCGTCGCCCAGGAGGAGGTCGGATACCTCAGCCCGCAGGCCCTGGCGGACGTGGCCGAGGTGCTGGACCTGCCCTACACCGAGGTGGCGTCGGTGGCGTCCTTCTACCACCTGTACCACCTGCGGCCGGTGGGCCGGCACCTGATCCAGGTGTGCACCAACATCTCCTGCCTGCTGTCCGGCTGCGATCGGGTGGTGGATCGCCTGCGCCGGCGGCTGGGGGTGGAGGTGGGCCAGACGACCGCCGACGGGATGTTCACCCTGCGGGCCGCCGAGTGCCTGGCGGCCTGCGACCGCGCCCCGGCGCTGATGGTCGACGACGACCTGCATGGCCCGGTGGCCCCCTCCACGGTTGACCGGATCCTGGCCGCGTACGCCTCCGGCACCCCTCCGGCTGCCGCCGCGGCGGACCCGTCCGCGGCCGGGCTTCAGCCCGCGGTCTCCGGCGGTCCCGCAGCCCCAACCGCGGACCCCGGACTCGGACAGCCTGAGGGCGGTCCCGTGCTGCTGCGGTACGTGCACGATCCCGACCAGGCCGACCTGGAGGTGTACCGCTCCCGGGGGGGGTACGAGGGGCTGCGCCGGGCCCTGGCGATGCCGCCGGAGGCGGTGATCGAGGAGGTGGAGCGCTCCGGCCTGCGCGGCCGGGGCGGGGCCGGCTTCCCCACCGGCCGCAAGTGGAAGTTCCTGCCCCGCGACCCGGCGGTCACCAAGTACGTGGTGGTCAACGCCGACGAGGGTGAGCCCGGCACCTTCAAGGATCGCACCCTCCTGGAAGGGGACCCCCACCGCCTGGTGGAGGGGGCGCTCATCGCCGCCTACGCGGTGGGGGCCCGGCAGGCCTTCATCTACCTGCGGCGGGAGTTCGCGCGCGCCCGCGCCCGCCTGGAGCGCGCCCTGGCGCAGGCGGCCGATGCGGGGCTGGTGGGCCGGAACATCCTGGGCAGCGGGGTGGACGTGGAGGTGGTCCTGGCCACCGGCGCCGGTGCGTACATCGCGGGGGAAGAGACGGCCCTGCTGGAGTCCCTGGAGGGCCGGCGCGCCCTGCCCCGGCTGAAGCCTCCCTACTACCCCGCCGTCAAGGGTCTGTACGGACAGCCCACGGCGCTCAACAACGTGGAGACCCTCTGCCACGTGGCCTGGATCCTCGCCCGCGGGGCCGACTGGTACCGCCAGCAGGGGCCGCCGATCCTGGTCTCGGTGAGCGGGCACGTGGCCCGGCCCGGAGTGTACGAGATCCCCCTGGGCACGACCATCCGCCAGGTGATCGAGCGGGCCGGGGGCATGCGGGAGGGGCGCGCGTTCAAGGCGTGCTTTCCGGGGGGGTCGTCGTCGGCCATCCTGCCCGCCGCCTACCTGGACACCCCGATGGACTACGACGCGCTGGCCCGGCTGGACGTGTACGGGGCCATGCTCGGCTCGGGGGCGCTGATCGTCATGGACGAGACCACCTGCATGGTGGAGGTGGTGGCCCGCACCGTGGAGTTCTACCGCGACGAGTCCTGCGGCAAGTGCACGCCCTGCCGGGAGGGCACCGTGTGGCTGAGCCAGGTCCTGGGGCGGATCCTGGCCGGCGGCGGCCGGCCGGCGGACCTGGACCTGCTGGAGGGCATCGCCCGGGGCATGACGGGCACGTGCTTCTGCCCGCTGGGGGAGAGCGTGCCCCCCGCCATCTACGCGGCGCTGCGCTTCTTCCGCCACGAGTTCGAGCACCACATCGCCCGGGGACGCTGCGATGTCCGGGCGCCGGTGCCCGCCTCCTGAGCCATGAGCCAGCCCACCGTCACCCTCACCATCGACGGCCGGACGGTGACCGTGCCCCGGGGCACCACCGTCTACCAGGCCGCCCGGGCCGCCGGCGTGGAGATCCCCATCTTCTGCTATCACGACCGCATGCCGCCCCTGGGGGCCTGCCGCATGTGCCTGGTGAAGGTGGAGAAGATGCCGCGGTTGCAGACCTCCTGCACCCTGGAGGCCGCCGACGGCATGGTGGTCTCCACCACCGCTCCCGAGGTGGTGGCCGGCCAGCGGGCCATCCTGGAGTTCCTCCTCATCAACCACCCGCTGGACTGCCCCATCTGCGACAAGGGGGGCGAATGCCCCCTCCAGGACCAGACGGTGCGCTTCGGCCCCGGCCGCAGCCGCTTCGTGGAAGCCAAGCGGGATTTCGCCAAACCCGTGTCCCTGGGGCCGGTCCTGGTCCTGGACCGGGAGCGCTGCATCCTGTGCTGGCGGTGCGTGCGCTTCGGGGAGATCGTGGCCGGCGACGACGCCCTCAAGGGCTTCGAGCGCGGCTTCCGCAGCGAGATCAACACGCCCTTCACCGTGCCGGCGCAGTCCAAGTTCATCGGCAACACCATCGCCATCTGCCCGGTGGGGGCGCTGACGGCCCGCCCCTACCGCTTTGTGGCCCGCCCGTGGGACAACCGCCCGGTGCCCGGCGCCTGCACCCTGTGCGGGGTGGGCTGCGCCGTGGAGTTCGACGTGCGCGACGGGCGGGTGGTGCGGGTGCGGGCGCGGGAGGAGCCGGCGGTCAACGACATCTGGCTGTGCGACCTGGGCTTTTTCGGCCACGCCGCCGTCTCCCACCCGGACCGGCTGCGGACGCCCCTGGTGCGCCGCGACGGCCTGCTGGTGGAGGCGTCCTGGGACGAGGCCCTGGACGTTGTGGCCTCCCGGCTGCGGGCCGCCGCCCCCGGGCGCGTGGCGGTCCTGGGCGGGGCGCGCCTGACCACCGAGGACGCCTACGTGGCCGTCCGGTTCTTCCGCGGGGTGGTCGGCACGCCGCACCTGGACCACCGGGTGGACGCCGCCCCCGGCGGCGCCAGCCTCCTGGTGGGGTGGGGCATGCGGCGCCCCATCGCGGACCTGGACCGGGCCGACGTGGTGGTCCTGGTGGGCTGTGACCTGACCGAGGAGTACCCGGTGCTGTGGCTGCGCTGCAAGCGCGCCGTCGACCGCGGCGCGGCGGTGATCGCCGTCACGCCCCGGCGGCTGGAGATCGGCCGGTTCGTGCGGGCGCACCTGGTGCACCGCTTCGGGGACGGCGCCCGGGTCCTGGACGCGCTGCTGGCGGGAACGGACAGCCCTCCGGCCGGCGTGGACCCGGCGGCCCTGGCCGCCGCGGTCGAGGCCATCCGGGGGGCTCGCTCTCCGGTGGTGATGGTGGGGCGGCTGGCCCTGGAGGCTCCCGACGGCGTCGAGATCCTCCGGCGCGTCCGGGATCTGGCCGCGCGCTGGGGCGTGCCGGTGGACGTCCTGCGGGGCAAAGGCAACGCCCGCGGAGCCGCCCTGGCGGGGCTGCTGCCCGACGCCGGACCCGGCGGCCGCCCGCTGGACGAGGTCAGGGAAGTGCTGCGGTCTGCGTGGGGCAGCGCCGCGTCGGCGGAGGTCGGGTGGACGGCTCCGGAGATCGTGGAGCGGGCCGCCCGGGGGGAGGTGGAGGTGCTGTTCGCGCTGGGCGCCGACCCCGCCTCGGAAGTCCCCGACCGGTCGCGCTGGAGCGACGCCCGCCGGCGCGTGTCCCTGCTGGTGGCGGTGGACGCCTTCCTGTCCCCCACCGCCCGCGCGGCCGACGTGGTCCTGCCGGCCCTGATGGCCCCCGAGAAGGACGGGACGGTCTGCGGGCTGGACGGGCGGGTGCACCGCCTCCACGCCGCCGTGCCCGGTCCGGGGGCGGCGTGGGCGGAAGCGACCATCTTCTCGGCCCTGGCCGACCGCCTGGGGCGGGTGCTGGTCTACAGCGGGTGGGAGGAGATCTTTGACGAGATGCGGGCCTTCGCGCCGTCCCTGGCCGTAGGCGAGCGGATCCCGCCTCCTCCCGACCGGCCCCTGCCGGAGCCGGCACCCCAGGAGGCGCCCGCGGGCGACGGGTTTGTGCTCATCCCCGGCGACGTCCTGTTCGATCGGGGCGCCGTGACGTCCCGCAGCCCGGCCATCGCCGAGCTGGCGGGCGAGCCGTGGGCCCTGCTGCACCCCGCGGACGCCTCCCGGCTGGGAGTGGCCGACGGCGACCCGGTGGTCCTGCGGGGGGAGCGGGGCGAGGCGGCGGTGCGCGCCCGCGTGGCGCCCGACATCCTGCCGGGCCAGGTGTTCCTGCCCCGGGGGTTTGACGAGGCGCCGGCCAACGCCCTGGCCGACGGAATCCGGCCGGCGCGCGTCCGGATCATCCCGCTGGCGGCCGGCGGGTCGGGAGGACGCCCGTGACCGCCGTCCTGGTGGCGTCGGCTGTCAAGAGCCTGGTCCTGATCGTCCTCCTGCTGACCGTCTTTGCCTACATGACCTGGCTGGAGCGCCGCCTGCTGGCCCGCTTCCAGGTCCGCATCGGTCCCAACCGGGTGGGGCCGGCGGGGCTGCTGCAGCCTTTGGCCGACGGCCTCAAGCTGCTGTTCAAGGAGAGCTTCATTCCCGCGCGGGTGGACCGCGTCGTCTACCTGGTGGCGCCGGCTCTCTCCATGGTGTCGGCGCTGGCGGTCTACGCGGTGATCCCCCTGGGGCCCGAGGTCACCGTGGCCGGGCGGCGGATCGCCCCGTACCTGGCCGACGTGAACGTGGGGATTCTGGTGGTCCTGGCCATCTCCTCTCTGGGGGTGTACGGGATCATCCTGGGCGGGTGGTCCACCGACAACAAGTACGCCCTGCTGGGCAGCCTGCGCAGCAGCGCGCAGCTGATCAGCTACGAGCTGGCCCTGGGGCTGGCGGTCATCAGCGTGGTCCTGCAGGCCGGGTCGCTCAGCCTGGTGGAGATCGTGCGCGCCCAGCGGGACCTGTGGTTTGTGGCGGTGCAGCCCGTGGCCTTTCTGCTGTACTTCGTGGCGGCGGTGGCCGAGACCCACCGGGCGCCCTTTGACCTGCCCGAGGCGGAGCAGGAGCTGGTGGCCGGCTACCAGACCGAGTACGGGGGGTTCCGCTTTGCCCTGTTCTATGCCGGCGAGTACATCGGCATCGTCACCCAGAGCGCCCTGGCCACCCTGCTGTTCTGGGGAGGATGGTGGGGACCGCTCCTGCCCGGGGTGGTGTGGTTCCTGCTGAAGACCGGTGTTTTCATCTTCGTGTTCATCTGGCTGCGGGCGACCCTGCCGCGGGTCCGCCACGACCAGCTCATGGCCCTGGGGTGGAAGGTGCTGGTGCCGGTCGGGCTGGCGAACATCGCCGTCACCGGCGTGTGGGTGGCGCTGCGGGGATAGGAGGAGCGATGGCGACGGTGGGCACGACGGTGCGGCAGGCCTGGGCCATGGTCCGCGGGTTGGGGGTGACCCTGCGCTATCTGGTGCGGCCCCCGGTGACGGTGCCCTATCCCGATGTCAAGCGCGCGGCCGTCCAGCCGCGGTTCAAGGGGCGGCACTGGCTGACCCTGTACGAGGACGGCCTCGAGCGGTGCGTGGGGTGCGAGCTGTGCGTCATCGTGTGTCCGTCCCAGGCCATCTACGTGCGCGCCGCCGAGAACACCCCCGAACACCAGGTGAGCCGGGGAGAGCGCTACGCCGCCGACTTCCAGATCAACGAGCTGCGGTGCATCTTCTGCGGGTTCTGCGAAGAGGCGTGTCCCACCGGGGCGATCGTCCTGGGGCGGGACTACGAGCTGGCCGGGTCCAGCCGGGAGGAGCTGATCTACACCAAGGAGATGCTCACCGAGCCCTATCCGGGAGCGTCGGGGCGGGACCCGCGGCGGGAGGTGTGAGGCCACGGAGCGGGTGGTGGAGGTCGCCCTGTTCTCCCTGGCCGCCGCCGGCGCGCTGGCCGGGGGAGTGGGCGTGGTGGCCAGCCGGCTGCCGGTGCGCAACGTCCTGTCGCTGCTGCTGGTGCTGGTCTGCGTGGCGGTCCTGTACCTGCTGCTGGCCGCCCCGTTCATCGCGGTCCTGCAGGTGATCGTCTACGCCGGCGCCATCGTGGTCCTGTTCCTGTTCGTCGTGATGCTCCTGCACGTGCGCTCCGGGGAGCCGCCCCCGGACCGCCTGCGGGGCCAGCGCCCCCTGTCCGTCCTGCTGGTGGCGTCCCTGCTGGCCGCCCTGGCGGCGGTGGTCCGGGCCGGTCCGGCCGCCCCCGCGCCCGCGCCGGAGGACTTCGGCACCGCCCAGGCGGTCGGCCGCGTGCTGTTCACCACATACCTGCTGGCCTTTGAGGTGGCCTCGGTGATCCTGCTGGCGGGCATCGTCGCCGCCGTGGTCCTCGGCCGGCCCGCCCGGCCCGCGACCGGGCGGGGGGAGGAGCGGCGGTGAGTGTGCCGCTGGCCGCCTACCAGGCGCTGGGCGCCCTGCTGTTCACTTTGGGGGTGGCGGGGGTGCTGCTGCGCCGCAACGCGCTGGTGGTGTTCATGTCCATCGAGCTCATGCTCAACGCCGTCAACCTGAGCTTCGTGGCCTTCGCCCGCCAGCACGCCGCCGTGGCGGGCCAGGTGGCGGTGTTCTTCGTGGTGGCGGTGGCCGCCGTGGAGGTGGTGGTGGGGCTGGCCATCATCATCTCCATCTTCCGCGTCCGCGACACGGTGGACCTGGACAGCGTGGACCTGCTGCGGGGGTAGCCGGACGTGATCCTGGCGCTGCTGGTCGGTCTGCCGCTGGCCGGCTGGGTGATCCTGGCCCTGGCGGGATGGCGCCTGCCCCGGCCGGTTGTGGCCACGGTGGGATGCGCCACGGTGGGCGGCGCCTTCCTGGTCGCCGCCGCCCTCGCCCGGCATCCGGCGGTCGCCGGTGCGGGGCTGCGGGAGGTCTGGTTCGACTGGATCGTCGCCGGAGGAGTCGCCGTGCAGGCCGGGGCGGTCTACGATCGGCTGTCGGCCCTGATGGCCCAGGTGGTCACCGGGGTGGGATTCCTCATCCACGTCTACTCCGCCGGCTACATGGCCGATGAGGCCGGCTACGCGCGCTACTTCGCCGCCCTCAACCTGTTCGTGGCGTCCATGCTGATCCTGGTCCTGGGCAGCAGCCTGCTGGTGCTGTTCGTGGGGTGGGAGCTGGTCGGCCTGTGCTCGTACCTGCTCATCGGCTTCTGGTTCGACCGCGAGAGGGCGGCCAGCGCCGGCCGCAAGGCGTTCCTGGTCAACCGCATCGGCGATGCGGGCTTCCTGCTGGGGGTCCTGGTCCTGGCGACCGCCGGCGGCACCCTGGAGATCGCCCAGATGGGCGCGGTGGCCGCGCGCCTGGAGCCGGGCCTGCTGGCGGTCATCACCCTGCTGCTGTTCTGGGGGGCCACCGGCAAGTCGGCCCAGCTGCCCCTGTACGTCTGGCTGCCCGACGCCATGGAAGGCCCCACGCCGGTGTCGGCCCTCATCCACGCCGCCACCATGGTGACCGCCGGCGTCTACATGATCGCCCGGCTGCACCCGCTGTTCGAGGCGGCACCCCTGACCCTGGACGTGGTCGCCGCCGTGGGGGTGGTCACGGCCCTGTTCGCCGCGACGGCGGCGCTGGCCGAGTGGGACCTCAAGCGGGTCCTGGCCTACTCCACCATCAGCCAGCTGGGCTACATGTTCCTGGCCATGGGCACGCTGGCCATGCCGGCGGGCCTGCTGCACCTCACCACCCACGCCTTCTTCAAGGCCGCGCTGTTCCTGGCCGCCGGCAGCGTGATGCACGCCCTGGGCGGGGTGGTGGACATGCGGCGCCTGGGGGGACTGGCTGCGCCCATGCGCGCGACGTTTCTGGCGTTTGCCTCCGGCGCCCTGGCGCTGGCCGGGGTGCCGCCCTTTGCCGGCTTTGTCAGCAAGGACCTGATCCTCGAGCACGCCTACGCCCACGCCCGGGCCGGCGGCTCTGTGGTTCCCTGGGTCCTGGGAGTGCTGACGGCGTTCGTCACCGCGGTGTACATCACCCGCGCCGCGGTGTACACGTTCGCACCTCCGGCCTCCCACCACGGCCACCCCCACGAGCCTCCGGCGTCCATGACCTGGCCCATGGGGATCCTGGCGGTGCTGTCGGCGGTCGGGGGGCTGCTGGGGGCCCGGATCGCAGGGGCGCCGCTGGTGCGCGCCCTGGAGGACTCCTTCGGCCTGCCGCATCCGGAAGCCCCCGCTGGCGGGTGGGTGGCGGCCGCGCCGGTGGCCGTCAGCCTGGCCGGCATCGCCGTGGCCCTGCTGGCGTACCGCGGGCGGCGGGAGGTCTCCCTGGGCCTGCTGGGCCGGCTGTGCGCCCGCCAGTGGTACGTGGAGGCGGCCTACGAGGCGGCGGTGGTGCGACCGGCCCGGGCCGCCGCCCGGGCGCTGGCCGTCGTGGACGTGCGCGGCATTGACGGCGCCGTCATGGCCCTGGCGGGAGCGGTGGGGCGGGCCGGGACCGGGCTGCGGAGGCTGCAGACCGGCTTCGTGCGCAGCTACGCCGCCGTGCTGCTGGTCGGAGCCGTCCTGGCGCTGGGATACTGGGTGCTGCGATGACGTCGCTCCCCCTGCTGTCGGTGGCTGTGTCCCTGCCCCTGGCGACCGCCGCCGTGGTGGCCGTCATCGACCGGCGGCGTTCCCACGCGCTGTACGGCGTGGGGCTGGCGGGGATGCTGCTGGTGGCGGCGGTGGTCGGGTGGGTGTTCGCGCGCTTTGACACCTCCAGCCCCGCCCTGCAGTTCGTCGAGCGCGCGCCCTGGATTCCGTCGGCGGGGATGGGCTACCACCTGGGCGTGGACGGCATCTCCCTGCCCCTGGTGGTGCTCACGGCGGTCATGATGCCCCTGGCCCTGCTGTCGGCGTGGGGGTCGATCGCCGAGCGGGTGAAGGAGCTGGTGGTGGTCCTCCTGCTGCTGGAGAGCGCGCTGCTGGGGACGTTCCTCGCCCAGGACCTGGTCCTCTTCTACGTGTTCTGGGAGGCCGTCCTCATCCCCATGTACTTCCTCATCGGCCTGTGGGGCGGGCCGGGGCGGGCCCTGGCCGCCATCAAGTTCCTGCTGTACACCATGGCCGGCAGCGCCCTGATGCTGGTGGCCATCATCGTCCTGTACCTGCAGTCCGGCGTCCAGCTGGGCGCCCGGACCTTCGACCTGGTGGCCCTGCGGGGGCTGCGGCTGGATCCGGGCCTGGAGGTCTGGCTGTTCGCGGCCTTCACCCTCGCCCTGGCCATCAAGGTGCCGGTCTGGCCCCTGCACACCTGGCTGCCCGACGCCCACACCGAAGCGCCCACCGCCGGCAGCGTCATCCTGGCCGCCGTGCTGCTGAAGATGGGCACCTACGGGTTCCTGCGGTTCGTGATGCCGCTGTTCAGCGCCAGCGCCGTGCGCTACGCGCCCGTCCTGATGGCCCTGGCGGTGGTGGGGATTCTGTACGGCGGGGCCGTGTCGTGGGCCCAGGGCGATGTCAAGAGGCTGGTGGCCATGAGCAGCGTCAGCCACCTGGGGCTGATCACCCTGGGCCTGTTCGCGCTGTCGGTGGAGGCCCTCCAGGGCAGCCTCCTGCAGATGGTCAACCACGGCCTCAGTACCGGGGGGCTGTTCCTGCTGGTCGGGGTCCTGTACGACCGCACTCACTCGCGGCGGATGGAGGACTACGGCGGGGTGGCCTCGCTGATGCCGCGCCTGGCCCCCCTGGCCCTGATCGTGGTCCTCTCGTCGCTGGCGCTGCCGGGGACCAACGGGTTTGTGGGCGAGTTTCTGGTGCTCCTGGGCACCTATCGGGTCGCGCCCGGCTATGCGGTGCCCGCGGTGGGCGGGGTGATTCTCTCGGCGGCGTACCTGCTGTGGATGTACCAGAAAGTGATGCACGGCCCGGTGGCCGTCCGGGAGCCCCGGGCGATGCGGGAGCTCACCCGCCGAGAGCAGCTCCTGTTCTGGCCCCTGGTGGTCCTGATCTTCTGGATCGGGCTGTACCCGGCGCCCCTGCTGCGGCGCAGCGAGGCCTCCGTCCGCGCCCTGGTGGCCCTGGTGCGCGAGCGGGCGGCCGTCGAGGTGCCGGGGGCCGGCGGGGGGCCGCCGTGGCTGCGAGTGGCCCCGCCCCGCGGCGCGGCCTCCCCGGCTGCGGCGGGGCGGAGCGGGGCGTTCGGCGGAGGTGAGGTGGCGCCGTGACGGCGACCGCGGCAGACCTGCGCCTGCTGCTGCCCGAGCTCCTCATCGCCGCGGGCGCGGTGGCGGTCCTGCTGGCGGGGACGGCCCTGCCCGCGCCCCGCCAGGCCCTGCTGCGGTGGCTGGCGGTGGGGGTGGCCGCCGGTGGCCTGGGAGCCGTCGCCGCGGTCCCGCCGTCGGGCGCGGTCGCGTTCTGGGGAGCGTATGCCCGGGACCCTCTGGCGGCGGCGCTGCAGGGCGTGGTCCTGGTGGGCACCGTCCTGGCCCTGGTCCTGTCCGGAGAGTACGTGTCCCGCACCCGCCTGGACGCCGCCGAGTTCTACGCCCTGGTCCTGATGGCGGCCCTGGGGGCCATGCTGATGGCGGCCAGCGCCGACCTGCTGCTGCTGTTCGTGGGCCTGGAGACGCTGTCGGTGCCCCTGTACGTGCTGGCGGCCCTCGCCCGCGCCGACGTCCGCTCCCAGGAAGCCGGTCTGAAGTACTTCCTGCTGGGCGCGTTCGCCACCGCGTTCTTCCTGTACGGCGTCGCCCTGGCGTTTGGGGCCACCGGGTCCACCGCGCTCGCCGCCCTGGCGGGGGCGCGTCCCACGGCGACCCTGCGGGCGGCGGTCGCCCTGCTGACCACCGGTCTGGCGTTCAAGGCGGCGGTGGTGCCTTTTCACGTCTGGGCCCCCGACGTCTACGAGGGCGCGCCCCTTCCGGTGACCGCCTACATGGCGGTGGTGGCCAAGGTCGGGGCGTTTGCGGCCTTCCTGCGGGTGTTCGTCGCCACCCTGGGACCGCGGGCGGGCGAATGGGGAGCGGTCCTCGCCGCGGGGGCCGTCCTGACCATGGTGGTCGGCAACGTCGCCGCGCTGCACCAGACGTCGATCAAGCGGCTCCTGGCCTACAGCAGCATCGCCCACGCCGGCTTTCTGCTGACCGGCGTCCTGGCGGCCAGCCCTGCGGGGACGGCAGCCGTGGTCTTCTACCTGCTGGCCTACACCGTCATGACCCTGGGCGCCTTCGCGGTGGTCCTGATGGTGCGCCGGGCTGACGGGGAAGCCGACCGGATCGCCGATCTGGCCGGGCTGGCCTCGCGCTCCCCGGCCCTGGGCGCGGCCATGGCCGTGTTCATGGCGTCCCTCACCGGCCTGCCCCCCACCGCCGGCTTTGCGGCCAAGTTCTTCGTGTTCACCGCGGCCCTGGACGCCGGGTACACCGGCGTGGTGGTGGTGGCGGTGCTCAGCAGCGTGGTGTCGGCGTACTACTACCTGCGGGTCGCCTCCACGCTGTTCAGCGGTCCGCCGGCGGCGGACGTGGCGCTGGTGGCCGACCGGTGGGTGCCGGCCGCGCTGCTGCTGCTGTCGGCGGGCACGGTGCTGCTGGGAGTCTTCCCCGCGCCCGTGCTGGAGGCGGTCCGGCAGGTGGCGGCCGTCCTCCGGTAGGGACGGCCGCCTGCGGGGGTGGGAGGATGGCCACCGAGAAGTTCGACGCGATCGTGGTCGGCGCGGGGCCCGCGGGCAGCGCCGCCGCCCTGACCATGGCCCGGGCGGGGCTGAACGTGGTCCTGATCGAGCGCGGCGACTACCCGGGCGCCAAGAACGTCATGGGCGGGGTGATGTACGGCCGCATGCTGGCCGACCTGGTCCCCGCCTTCGCCCGCGAGGCCCCCATCGAGCGGGTGATCGTCGAGGAGCGGGTGTGGCTGACCACCGAGGACAGCGCGGTCACCGTGGGCTTCAAGACCGCGTCGCCGCCGGGGGAGGTGCCCAACGCCTTCACCGTCCTGCGGGCCAGGTTCGACCGGTGGTTCGCCTCCAAGGCCGAGGAAGCCGGCGCCCTGCTGATCACCTCGACCGTCGTGGAGGATCTGCTGTGGCGCGACGGCCGCGTGGTGGGGGTGCGCACCGGCCGCGAGGCCGGTGACCTCTACGCCGACGTGGTGGTCATCTGCGACGGGGTGCACTCGTTCCTGGCGAAGAAGGCAGGCCTGCAGACCCGCGAGATCGCGCCCCACGAGGTGGCCCTGGCGGTCAAGGAGGTCATCGCGCTGCCCCCCGAGGTGATCCAGGAGCGGTTCACGGTGGGCCCCCAAGAGGGGGTGACCATCGAGCTGTACGGGTCGGTCACCCGGGGGATGGGCGGCTACGGGTTCATCTACACCAACCGGGACAGCCTCAGCGTGGGGGTGGGGGCGCTGCTCAGCCACTTCATGCGCACCCGCATCACCCCCTACGACCTGCTGGAGCAGCTCAAGCAGCACCCGCTGGTGCGCCCCCTGCTGGCCGGCGGACAGGTGGTGGAGTACCTGGCCCACGCCATCCCCGAGGGCGGCTACCGGGCGATGCCGCGGCTGTACGGCGACGGGGTGCTGGTGGCCGGGGACGCGGCCATGATGGTCAACGGGCTGCACCGGGAGGGCAGCAACCTGGCCATGACCGCGGGCCGGCTGGCCGGAGAGACGGTGATCGAAGCCCGCGCCCGCGGGGACTTCTCCGCCGCCTCCCTGGCATCGTACCGCCGGCGGCTGCTGGACAGCTTCGTCCTGCAGGACCTCATGAAGTACCAGCACCTGCCCGAGTTTGTGGACCGCCACCCCGAGCTGCTGCAGATCTACTCCGGCATCGCCGCGCACGCCATCCACGAGATGCTGACGGTGGACGGAGTGCCCAAGAGGGAAAAGCAGCGCCGCATCTGGAAGGCCATCACCGCCCGCCGCCCGCTCCGGCAGCTGCTTCTGGACGCCTACCGGGCCTGGCGGGTGCTGCGCTAGCGCCGGGAAGGAGGCGAGGGCTGTGGCGCGGGAGCCGGCGGTGCCCACCCTGACCCTGGAGCAGAAGCTGTACCTGCTGACCTACCGCCACGACCGGCAGAGCCACATCAGCATCCGCTCCCCGGACGTCTGCCGGACCGCGTGCGGCCAGGCCTGGGGACGCCCGTGCACCACCTTCTGCCCGGCGGGGGTCTATGCGTGGGACGGGGAGAAGATCACGGCCTCCTACGAGAACTGCGTGGAGTGCACCTCCTGCCTCACCGGCTGCCCCTACCACAACATCGACTGGCGCCTGCCCCGCGGCGGGTTCGGGGTACTCTACCGCACCGGGTAGGGAGCCGTCCCGGTCGCGCCTGTCGATCCGTCGCTGCCTGTGCCTGGATGTGTCCGGTATGTCCCCGGGCCGAACAGGCGTTCAAACGGTACTTCCCAGATTCCCGGCTCCACCTCGTCCACGTCGCGCCCGCGCGTGACCACAATACCCAGGCGCCACAGGACCCGGGCGTCTCTCGGCCACCGCACTGCCTCGAGGGCGTCTCGCAATGTCCGGACAGTGCGGCGATCGACATATCGTCCAGCGCGTACTTCGATGGCCAGCAGACGCGTTGCATCCGAGAGCATGACATCAACTTCCCGACCGGTGTACGTGCGAAAGAAGTGCAGCCGGGGCGGTGCACCCTGCCAGGACGCCCACCGCAGGAGTTCGTCCACGACGGCTGTCTCGAAGAGTGCCCCGTTGGTTTCTCCCAGGCGGTCGGACAGGACACGCACTAAGCCGGGGTCTGTCCAGTAGAGCTTTGGACTTTTCACCAGCCGAGCAGCTGTGGGCAGGAGAGGGCGCAATAGGTAGACTTGGTAGGAAATCTCCAGGAATCGAATGTATCTCTTGACGGTGTTTTGCGCCACCCCGAGCTCCCGCGCGACCTCGCTGTAGGAGAGGATCTGACCCGTACGGGCGGCGAGGAGGTCTTGGGCGGAGGCGAACTGGTCCAGGTCCGCAACCCGGCCCAGGTCGGCAAGGTCTCGCTCGAGATAGGTTCGCCTGAAATCGCGAAGCCACACGGCGCGCTCGGACGGCGGGATGGCGGCCAAAGCGGGATACCCTCCCCACTGCAGGTGGTCTTCAGCAATGCCTCGCCACACGCGCGCGATGTCGGCGGAGGGGGAGGAGTCCCTCAGCTGCCTGAGCGCCTCCTCGCCTTGGTCCCAGATCAGGCTGAGGGCAGGCGCAGGTGCTTCGGCGGCCTCTACCTTTTCCGCGAGAGCGAGCGGCCAGAGCTCCAACACTGTGACCCGTCCCGCCAGAGTCTCCCGGACTTTCTGCAGGAGAAGAATCTGCGAGGAGCCGAGGAGGAGGAAGCGGTGTGCGCCGTTGCGGTCGGCCAGAAGTTTGACCGCGTCCAGGAGCGCGGGGGCCTTCTGGACCTCGTCCAACACGACCAGGCGATCGGGGTGATCCAGGCGCCTGACCGGGTCGTCCAGGAGCCGGCGGCGTTCGTCCGGGTCGTCCAAGGTGATGTACAGTATGGGCGGGATCTCCGGGCTGGGGAGGAGATCACGCGCGAGGGTGGTCTTCCCAGTCTGGCGGGCCCCTGTCAGGACCACGATCCTCCTGGTTGTTACACGTGAGCGAAGAAGTGGAAGAATGGCCCGGGGATACAGCCTCATGCTTAAATATTAGCAGTGGTATTGCAGAAATTCAATGAATAGTTGCATTCACACTTTCAAAATTTTTCCATCCGAACCCCGGCCCCCCTTCCCCCGCGAGGTCAGATACCACACCCCCGCCCCCAGCAGCGCTGCCGCCGGGATGTGGCCGAGGGTGATCACCCACACCACCCGGTCGTGGCTGCGCAGCAGGTCCCAGACGATCCGCCCGGCCGAGGTCAGGACGATCACCGTCCAGAACAGTTCGCCGGGGAAGCGCCGTCGGCCCAGCCGCGGCCAGGTGAGGGTCAGGATCGCCGCCGCCCAGATCATCTCGTAGATCTGCAGCGGGTGGCGGGGCTGGGGAACTCCCGGGAAGGTGACTCCCCACGGCAGCGTGGTCGGGTCGCCGTACAGCTCGCCGTTGATGAAGTTCCCCAGGCGCACGAAGATGTTGCCCAGCGGCACCGCCCACACCACCGCGTCGGCCAGGCTCCAGAAGTCCAGCCCCCGCCGCCGCGCCGCCCACCACAGCCCCAGCGCGCCGCCGGCCAGCGCGCCGTGGGAAGTCAGCCCGCCCCGGTCGACCCGCAGGACCTCCACCAGAGACCCGAACTGGGACGGATGGGACAGGACGTAGCCCAGCCGGGCGCCGAGAAACGCCAGCACGATCGCCGGGACCGCCAGGCGGTCGATCTCCTCGGCGGGGATCCCCACCCGCGGGCCCGCGCGCAGGGCGGCCCCCACCGCCAGGACGATGGTGACCGCCATCATCACGCCGTACCAGCGGATGACCACCGGACCCCACTGCACCAGCACCGGATCCATGGCGCAGGCCAGTATAGCAGGTCGGCCCCGACGGAGGAAACCGCGCGGCCGGGGATGGCAGTGTTGACGGTTTTGCGTAGAAGCCGTTGAGCGGGAACGCATCCCCCGCCGGGTATGCAGGCCGCTGATCACCCCAGAGGCGATGCGGTCCCAGCTGGCCAGGTTGGTGAAGCCGGGACGGCCCGATCCAGAGCCCGGGTGATGCGGGAGATGGTGGTGACGTCCCCGGAGGACGCCCAGGATGCTATCCTGTTCGGGGGTCCGGTCCAGGACCCGGATTGCTGATCCCACCGTGGTGGTCATGAAGGTCGCCGTCGGGTCCTCGTCGAGCGCGTCCAAGGTGCGCGCCACCCGGGCGGTGTGCGCCCGGCTGTTCCCGCACGCCGAGGTGGTGGCCGTGCCGGTGGAGTCGGGGGTGTCGCCGCAGCCGACCAGCGACGAGGAAGCCATCCGGGGCGCCCGGCGCCGGGCCCGGGAAGCCCTGGAGCGCGCCGGCGCCGACCTGGGGATCGGCATCGAAGGGGGCGTGCACCGCGACCGCTACGGCGTGTGGATGTGCGCCTGGGTCGCCGCGGTGGATCGGTCCGGCCGGGAAGGGCTCAGCTGCGGGGTGCGGTTCCTGCTGCCCGACGGGATGGCCGCCCGGGCGCTGGCCGGCGAGGAGCTGGGCGCCATCGTGGACGCCCTGGCGGGACCGGGAGCCCACGAGGACCTGGGAGCCATCGGCCTGCTGACCCGCGGGTTGGTGGACCGCCAGGCGGCCCTCGAGCAGGCGGTGGCCGCCGCCCTGATCCCGTTTCTGGAGCCGCCTCCAGGTGCCTGAACTGCCCTTCGTGCAGGTCCTGGTGGAGAACCTGTCTCCGCAGGTCTGCGGGCGGGCCATCGCCCGGGTGGTGGTGGCGAGCCCGTCGGCGGTGGAGACCGCCGACCCGCCGATCACCGCCGCCGTCGGCCGGCGCGTCACCGCTACGCCGACGAGATCCTGTGGGAGGCGCGCCTGTCGCCGTTCGCGCCGGCGGCGCGCCTGGCTGACGCGGACATCGTCCGGCTGCACGGCGCGGTGCGCGGCGTGCTGGAGGCCGCGGTGGCCGCCTGGCGGGAACGCGCCGGCGGCCGGCTGCCCGCTGGCGAGCCGGCGGACCTGCTGCGGGTGCACCGCCGCGGCGGCCAGCCCTGTCCGCGGTGCGACACCCCGATCCGGGTGGTGTACTATGCGGAGCGGGAGACGTACTACTGTCCGGCCTGCCAGACGGCGGGCCGTGTGTACGCCGACCGGCGCCTGTCCCGCCTGTTGCGGTAGGCGGAGGCCACCATGCCCGAACTGCCAGAGGTAGAGTCGGCCAGGCGCAGCCTGGGCCCGCTGGTCCGGGGGCGGACCATCGCGGCGGTGGAGGTGCGGACACCGGCCAGCGTCCGCACCCACAGCCCCGCCGCGTTCGCGCGGCTGCTGCGGGGGCAGACCATCACCGCTGTGTCCCGGCGCGGCAAGATTCTGCTGTTCACCCTCAGCGGAGGGTGGACGCTGGCCTTCCACTTCAAGCTGTGGGGGATGGTCCGGTGGACCCCGTCGCCGGAGGCGGACCCCCAGGCCAACGTCACGCTGACCTTCACCGGCGGCACCGCCCTGCAGTTCCGGGAGCTGCAGCTGTCCGAACTCGGCCTGTACCGCACCGATGCCCTGGACCGGGTGGAGTACCTGGCGACCCTGGGGATCGAGCCGCTGTCGGCGGCGCTCACCCGCGACCGGTTCCGGGCGCTGATGACCGGCCGCGGGACGGTCCACGGCGCGCTGACCGACCAGGAGCGCCTGGCCGGTATCGGCAACCTGTGGGCGCACGAGATCTGCCACGCCGCCCGCATCCGGCCCGACCGCCGGCTGACCACCCTCACCTCCAGGGAGGTGGACGCCCTGTACCGGGCCGTCCGGACCGTGCTGCGGCGCGCCGTGGCGGCCGGCGGCGAGCCGGAGTTCGCCGACGCCCGGGGCCGGCGCGGCCGGGCCCGCCTGGCGGTGTACGACCGCGCGGGCCAGCGCTGCCCCCGCTCCGACGGCACCATCGTGGCCGCCCGCATCGGCGGCCGGCCGTCGTTCTACTGCCCGCGGTGCCAGCGATGACCGGCGGCCGGCCGGAGTCCGCCACAGCCGGCGTCCGGACACCCCGGAGGTCGACGGTCCCACGCTTCAACGGTCCGACGCTTCGACGCTCCACCGTCAGCGGACCGCCTCCACACCTCCGACCACCGGTCCACTCTCCAGGGGGGAGTAAGGTTTCATGGGCATCGTCACCCTCCTCAGCGACTTCGGCAGCGCCAGCCCCTATCCCGCCCAGATGAAGGCCGTGCTGGCATCCTCCTGCGACGCCGCGCTCGTCGACATCACCCACGACGTCCCGCGCCACGACGTGCGCACGGGCGCGTACCTGCTGGCGGCGGTGGCGGCTGCCACCCCCGCCGGCACGGTCCACCTGGCCGTGGTCGATCCGGGCGTGGGCACCGCCCGCCAGGGGCTGGTGGTCGCCGCGGGGGGCCAGCTGTTTGTGGGCCCCGACAACGGATTGCTGATTCCCGCCGCCCGACGCCTGGGGGTCATGCGGGTCTACGCGCTGTCACTGCCTCAGGACCGTCCCGTGTCGGCGACCTTCCACGGGCGGGACGTCTTCGCCCCCGCCGCCGCCCGTCTGGCCCGGGGCGCGCCTCCCCACGCCCTGGGAACTCCCACGGACCGGTGGGTGGACCTGGACCTGGGGGCGGGGAGCCGGCGGGGGCGGCGCCTGTCCGGCGCCGTGATCTACGTGGACGCGTTCGGCAACCTGATCACCAACATTCCCTCCTCCCTGCTGCCCGAGATGGGCGCCCCGCTGGAGGTGGTGGTCGGGCGCCGCCGCGGCCGGGCCTTGGCGGCGCCCGCCTATGGGGCCGCCGGGCACGGCGCCCTGGTGGTGGTGCCGGGCAGCGACGGCCTGCTGGAGGTCGCGGTGCGCGAGGGCGACGCGGCGTCGCGCCTGCAGGCCGCAGCGGGCGCCCGGGTCACCATCACCGTGGGATCGGGGCGGCATCGGTGATGGCGGCCGCCGTGGGGCCGGACGCGCCGGAGGCGGGAACATCGCCGGCGCGGGGAGGCGTTACGCCGGGGGGAACCCATGTCTGAGGTGAGCGTGGTCATCGCCTTCGCCGCCGGCGTTCTGGGCTTTGCCTCCCCGTGCATCGTGCCCCTGATTCCCGGGTATCTCTCGTTTGTCTCCGGGATCTCGCTGCACCAGCTGGCGGCCGCCGATCGCCGCGCCGCCCGCGGACGGGTCCTGGCGGCCACGGCGCTGTTCGTCGTGGGTTTCGCCGCCGTCTTCACGGCCCTGGGCGCGTCGGCCAGCTGGGTGGGAGGGCTGGTCCTGGCGTACCGGCTGTGGCTGGGCCGCATCGGGGGCGCCGTCATCGTCCTGCTGGGCCTGGCCGTGCTGGGCGTGATCCGGATCCCCTGGCTGTGGCGGGAACGCCGGCTGTCCGTGCGTCCGCCCGCGGGCCTGCTGGGGGCGTGTGCGGTCGGCATGGCGTTCGGATTCGCGTGGACCCCGTGCGTCGGTCCCGTCCTGGCCGCCATCCTGACCCTGGCGGCCACATCTCCCCGCGTCAGCGACGGGGCCCTCCTGCTGCTGGCCTACTCGCTGGGACTGGGGCTGCCGTTTCTGGCCACCGCGGCCCTGCTCACCTCCGCCGTGGACGCCCTGGGATGGATCCGCCGCCACAGCCGCGCCATTGAAGTGGTCAGTGGAGGGTTTCTGGTGCTGATGGGTGTGGCCCTGATGTTCGACCTGATCTTCCGCCTCAACGCCTGGATCCTGCGGCTGGCGCCGTTCCGGCCGCCCCTGTGACCGGTGCGCCCATGACCATCCCGATGAGACCTCCTGCCGCTGCCTGGCCGGCCACAACCCCGCCAGGTCTCCGCGCCGCCTCCGGGGCCCGCGTCCTGGCCGCCGCGCTCCTGCTGGTTGTGCTGGTCGTCGCGCCGGCGCGGGCCGACGCCCAGGCGGCGTCGCCGGCCCTGGTCTTTGAGGCCCTCCAGGTGCTGCAGGCCCACTACGTGGACCCGGTGGACGTTCCCCGCACCCTCGCCGCCGCGGTGGCGGCCCTGCGGCGCCAGCTGGCGGACGCGGGTATCGCCGCGGACCTGCCCGACCTGCCGCCGGGTCTGTCCGACGCCGAGGCGCAGCGGGCGTTCGCCGAGCGGTTCGCCGCGGCGGCCGACGCCGCCGCCGGCCGGATCCCGGCCATCCAGCTGGCGCACGCCGCCATCCGGGGGATGGCCGACTCCTTCAACGACTCCCACACCGGCTTTCTGAGCCCGGAGCAGAACGCCGAGCGCCGCCGCCGCCAGCAGGGCCAGCCCGGGTTCAGCGGGGTGGGCATCGTGCTGATGTCCAAAGATGGCCGGTTCTACGTGGGGAGCGTCATTCCCGGGGGGCCGGCGGACGCCGCGGGCGTGCGCGCCTTCGACCGGATCGTGCAGGTCAACGACATCCCCACCGGCGGCCTGACGGTGGACCAGGTGTCCGCGCTGATCCGCGGGCCGGCCGGCACCCCGGTGACGCTGACCCTCAAGCGGCCGGGGATCTCCGACCCGGTGGTGGTGACCGTCACCCGGGCCCCCATCGTCATCCCCTCCATCTTCCGGGCCGAGGTGCTGCCCGGGGGGATCGGCTACCTGCGCCTGTACCAGTTCGTCGAGCGCACCGGCCGCGAGGTCCGCGCCGCCCTCGCCCGCCTCCTGGAGGAGGGCATGCGCTCGCTGGTCCTGGACCTGCGCGGCAACGGCGGCGGCTACCTGGATGAGCTCACCTCCGTCTTCAACGCCCTCCTGCCTCCCGGGACCCCGGTGTACACCGAGCGCCGCCAGGGCGGGGCCGTGCGGACGGTCCGGACCACCCAGATTCCCCTCCTGCCACCGTCGCTGCCGGTGGTGGTGCTGGTGGACGACGCCAGCGCGTCGGCCGCCGAGCTGCTGGCCGCCGCCGTCCAGGAGAGCCGCCGCGGCGTCGTGGTGGGCTCCCGGACCGCGGGCGCGGTGGAGGCCAGCGTGCTGATCGACCTCTCCGACGGGTCGGCCCTCAGCGTCACCACCATCCGGCTGGCGACCGGTCGGGGCGTCCGGCTGGAGGGAGCGGGGGTGACCCCGGACGTGGTGGTGGAGCTGACCGCAGACGACCTGGAGGCGGGCGTGGACCCCCAGTTCCTGGCGGGGGTGCGGACCGCCCTGCAGGCTCTGGGGCGCCCCGGCGTCGGCCGCACACCCTTCTAGGGCTCTCCGTTCCGTCCCTCCCCGATGCGCCCCGCCCCCCACGGGGGAAAGTGGCGGGCGTGGGCGAAACAAGCACTCAGGCCCCGTCCATGACCGATGTCCTCTCTGCCGTCGAACGCCGCCGCGCCAGCCTGGTGGGCCTGCTG
This sequence comes from Armatimonadota bacterium, assembly GCA_031081675.1. Taxonomy (NCBI): domain Bacteria; kingdom Bacillati; phylum Armatimonadota; species Armatimonadota bacterium. Next base: position 55,404 of record JAVHLZ010000001.1, on the reverse strand, counting down.
GCCACCCTGGTGCGCGCGCCCAGCGTGAACCCTCCGGGGGACACCCGCGCGGTGGCCGAGGTGGTGGCCCGGCGGCTGCGGGATGCGGCCGTGGACTTCCAGGTGCTGGCCGACGAGCCCCGCAAGCCCAACATCCTGGCCCGCATCGGGGCCGGCCGCCCCCAGGTGCTGTACCTGTCCCACATGGACACGGTGCCCCCCGGAGACCTGCGCGCCTGGCGCCACGACCCCTTCGCCGCCGAGGTGGTGGGCACCCGGCTATTTGGCCGCGGCGCCGCCGACGCCAAGGCCAGCCTGGCCGCCATGCTGGGCGCGGTGGAGGTCCTGGCGGCGGCCGCGCCGCTGCGGGGGACGCTGGTGTTCGCGGCGGTCAGCGACGAGGAGGTGGGCGGGGTCAAGGGGACGGAGTTCCTGGTGGACCGCGGCCTGCTAAGGGCGGACCAGGTGGTGGTGGGCGAGCTCACCGGCAACCGGGTGGCCATCGCCGAGAAGGGGCTGCTGTGGGTGCGGCTGGTGACCCACGGACGCGCGGCGCACGCCAGCACCCCCTGGGAGGGCAGCAACGCCATCAGCCAGATGATCCGCGTGCTGCTGGCGGTGGAGGAGCGGGTGGGCGCGCGCCTGCGGGACCTGTCCCACCCGCTGGTGCCCCCGCCGTCGCTGAGCATCGGGACCATCCGCGGGGGTGTGGCCGTCAACATCGTCCCCGACTGGTGCGAGGCCACCCTGGACCGCCGCACCCTGCCCGGCGAGTCGGTGGCCGCGGCGCTGGCCGAGATCGAGCGGGTGGTGGCCGACCTGCGCGCGGCGGATCCCTCCCTGCAGGTGGACGTGGAGGTCCTGCAGTCGGGAGCGCCCATCGAGACGCCGGTGGACAGCCCCCTGGTCCGCACCGCCCGGGAGGCGGCGCGGCGCCTGCACCTGCCCGACGAGCCGGTGGGCTATCCCCAGGCCAGCGACGGCCGGTTCTTCGCCGAGCGGGGAATCCCGACCATCCTGTTCGGGCCCGGGGATCCCGATGTGTCCCACACGCCCGACGAGTTCGTGGACCTGAACAGCATGATCACCGCCGCCCAGTTTCTCGCGCTGCTGGGCCAGATGCTGCTGGCCCCGACCGTGCGGGCGGCGGAGGAGGCGAGGTGAGGGGATGGACTTCACCCTGGCCGACCACCAGCTGGCCGCCCAGCGCCTGGTGCGGGAGTTTGCCCAGACGGAGGTGGCGCCCCGCATCCGGGACCTGGACCGCGCCCAGCGCTTTGACCGGTCCGTCCTGGACGCCATGGCCCGGCTGGGCATCCTGGGCCTGTGTATCCCCGAGCGCTACGGCGGCGCCGGGATGGACTACATCAGCCTGGGGCTGGCCTGCGAGGAGCTGGAGTACGTGGACACCTCCCTGCGGGTCATCCTCTCGGTGCACCTGGCCCTCAACAGCCTGACCCTGCTCACCTGGGGGACCGAGGAGCAGCGGCGCCGCTTCCTGGTGCCCCAGGCCCGGGGAGAGAAGATCGCCGCCTACGGGCTCACCGAGCCTGCCGCCGGCAGCGACGCCGTGGGGATCCAGGCCACCGCGGTGCGGGACGGCCGCCACTACGTGCTCACCGGGGAGAAGACGTGGATGTCCCTGGCCGACGTGGCCGACCACTTCCTGGTCTTCGCCTGGACGGACCCGGCCAGGCAGCGCCAGCGGGACCACACGGGCATCTCCGCCTTCCTGGTGACCCGGGAGATGCGCGGGGTGAGCACGTCGACCATCCACGGCAAGCTGGGCATCCGCGCGGGCAACACCGGCAGCCTGGTCCTGGAGGAGGTGCGGGTGCCCGAGGACCACCGGATCGGCGAGGAGGGGGAGGGGTTCCGCATCGCCATGTTCGCCCTGGACCAGGGGCGGTACACGGTGGCCGCCGGGGCCACGGGCCTGATCCGCGCCTGCCTGGACGCCAGCGTCCGCTACGCCCGGCAGCGGCAGGCCTTCGGCCGGCCCATCGGGGAGCACCAGCTGGTCAAGGAGATGATTGCGCGGATGGCCCGGGACTACGAGGTCAGCCGCCTGCTGTACCTGCGGGCGGGGTGGATGAAAAACCAGGGCCTGCGCAACACCCGCGAGACGTCCCTGGCCAAGTGGTACGCCACGGTGGCCAGCGAGCAGGCGGCCAGCGACGCCGTGGAGATCCACGGGGCCTACGGCTACGCGGACGAGTACCCGGTGGAGCGTTTTTACCGCAACGCCAAGGGCGCGGTCATCTACGAGGGGACCCGGGAGATCCACACCCTGCTGCAGGCCGACTACGCCCTGGGCTACCGCGAGGACCGCCCCCTGCGGGTGTCGCTGCCTCCCTGGCCGTTTCCCGACCGATGACCGCGCCGTTCGAGTGCGAGGTGCGCTTTCCCATCGGCGACCTCGCCGCCTTCCGCCGCCGGGTGGCGTCCCTGGGGGGGCGGGCGGTCGGGGAGTACGCCTTCACCGACCACTACTACCGGCTGCCGGGAGCATCGGACCCCGCCGCCCGGTCGCTGCGGGTGCGCGAGCACCACGCGCCCCCGCAGCCGGCGGAGCTGTTGCTGTCGTGGGTGGACCTGCAGGCCAGCGGGGAGCTGACGTTCAAGCGCTCGCGCTTTCCGGAGGGCAAGCTCTGCCTGCACCGGGCCGATCCGGCCGCCTGCCACGCCGTGGCCGCAGCCCTGGGCGGCGTGCCGTGGGTTGTGGTGCGCAAGACCGCCGGGACGCTGTACGAGCTGCCCGGGCTGGGGGGCGTGGCCGTGGAGCACGTGGACGGCGTGGGGTGGATGGGTGAGGTGGAGGCGGCCGGAGCGGATCCCCAGGCGGCGGCCGCCGCCCTCCGCCGCAGGCTGGAGGCGCTGGGCGTGGCGCCGGCCAGCCTCCGCCCGCACCCCCTGGCCGCGCAGGTGGCCGGCGGATCGGGCCGGGCGGTGTACTTTTCGGGGTCGATCCGGGGCGGGCGCGCCCTCCAGCCCACCTACGCCGCCCTGGTGGCGTTCCTGGAGCGGGCCGGCTACCGGGTGCTCACCGCCCACGTGGCGGCCCCGGACGTCCTGGAGCAGGAGCAGGCCGCCGGGGCCAGTCCCCGCGACATCTACCGGCGGGACAGGGAGTGGCTGGCCGCGTGCGACCTGGTGGTGGCCGAGGTCTCGGTGCCGTCGCTGGGGGTAGGGGTGGAGATCGCCACGGCCCAGCACCTGGGCAAGCCCGTGGTCTGCCTGTGCCAGCAGGACGTCGCCCTGTCGGCCATGGTGGCCGGCAACGACTGGGTGCGCCTGATCCGCTACCGCGACGCCGACGACGCCGTGCGCCTGCTGGAGGCTGCGCTGCAGGAACCGGAGCGGTCCGCATCTCACCTCTCGGATGCCTGACCCGGCGGGGACCTGTCGCCGTGTTGCCCTGGGAACGCCTGCGCGACAAGATCCTCACCCTGGAGGGCAAGCCCCTTCAGGCCGCCCGGGCCCTGGAGGGCGAGTACCGGTTCGAACGGTTCGTCCTCGCCCTGGACCGGGTGACGGCCGAGCCCCCCGGCGCGCCGTCGGCGATGCGGGTGCGCGTGGATATGGCCGAGGCGCGATTCCCCCCGGGCCTGTGGTCCACCCGACCCGGCAGGATCGCCCTGGAGGACTTCCTGGCGCGCCGCTGGCTGGACGCCGCTCGCCGCGTGGCCCGCGCCCGAGGGGTCCGGCCGGCGTTCGCCATCAGCGTGGGCGAGCAGGAAATCCTGGAACGGACGGCCTGCCGCCTGGCCGAGGACTATGTCGAGGTGCGGGGCACGGTGGTTCTTCCCACCGAGGGCCGGCGGCTCGCCAGCAAGGCCCTGCAGGCGCTGTTCGTCGACGACCTGCCCCAGGTGGTCGAGGGCTCGCTCCTGTACCCCAACCTCAACCCGTCGGCGGTCCAGCGACACTGTGAGGCCGTCGAGGATTACGAGGCCATGCGCACGGAACTGTCCGTGCACAACCTCGTGGCCTTCCTGGCCGACGGCGCGGTCCTGCCCCGGGATCCCGCCACCGACAGGCCCCTGCTGTCCCGGCTGGTCCCCCTGGAGGCCCCCCGCGAGCTCCGGGTGACCCTCACCCCGCCCCACCGGGGGCCCGTCACGGGGCTGGGCATTCCGCGGGGCGTCACCGTGGTCCTGGGCCACCCGCTATCCGGGCGCTCCACCTTTCTGCGGGCGGTGGCGGCGGCGGTGTACCCTCACCTGCCAGGGGACGGGCGCGAGTACTGCGTGACCGTGCCCGACGCCGTCCTGGTGCGGGCCGATCCCGGCCGGCGGGTGGAGGGGGTGGACGTCTCCGCCTTCGTCGAGCGGCTCCCCGGCGGCCAGGACCCGCGCCGGCTGCGGACCGAATCGGCCTCTGACGCGCTGGCGATGGCCGCCTCGGTGATGGAGGCTCTGGAGGCGGGCTGCTCGCTGCTGCTGGTGGACGAGGACACGGCGGCGGCCGCCCTGATGGGCCGGGATGCCCTGTGGGCGGAGATCGCCCCCGAGGCTGCGCGTCCCGTGGTGTCCCTGGCCGAGGTGCTCCGCCCCCTGTACGAGGAGCATGGGGTGTCTTCCATCGTCGTGACCACCCGCGGCGCCGAGTACGTGCCGGTGGCGGATACGGTCATCGCCCTGGACGAATTCCGTCCCCGGGTGGTGACGGCGCAGGCAAAGCAGGCCGCCCCGGCCGCCCGGCCCCCCCGCGCCCGCTTCGGAGGCGTTCACCACCGGATCCCGCTCCCGGACAGCCTGGCCCCTCTGCGCGGGCGCCGTCCGCGCGTCGAGTCCGCCGACGGCCCGCGGCTGCCCCGGCGGGCGATCCCCCTCGGTCCCCACACCGTGGACCTCTCGGCCGTCGAGCAGCTGGTGGATCCTGCCCAGGCGCGGGCCATTGCGGCCGCGCTGGTCTTTGCCGCCGACCGGGGCCTGGCCGACGGCGCCCGCACCATCCGCGAGATCCTGGGGCTGATCGAGATGGAGATCGCCCGCGCCGGGCTGGAGGTGCTGGTTCCCGACGGCCCCGCCGGCGATCTGGCTCTGCCCCGCCGCCACGAGCTGGCCGCCGCCCTGAACCGCCTGCGCACCCTGCGCGTGAAGTGACCACCCAGGCGCGGAGACCCGCCCCCGACGGTCCCTCTCCCTGTGGGAGGGGGCCGGGTGAGGGCACGGGCGAGGGTGGGCCATGCCAGGAGGGAATCTCCCGTGCGGGGCGAATACACCTCGCAACCCGATGACCGGAACGAGTAGGCGCCGGCGGCCCCTGCAGAGAGCCGCGGGGACGCTGGGACCGCGGCGGCGGCGCGGCGCTGAATGGATCCGGGAGGGCGGCCCGAGAGCGTGAGGAGACCGGACGGCGTTCCCGGCCGGCGCGTCTTCCTCGCGCGGTAGGCGCCGACGGCGTCCCGCCGTGACCGGGGCAGGAGTGCCGCGCGTGGCCCGCAGGCGGCGCGCGGAACTGGGGTGGCACCACGGAGCGAGCCCTTCGTCCCCGCGACGAAGGGCTCGGTGATTTTTGCAGAGGAGGTCCTGCCATGGACAGCGTCAAGTACCTGCTGGACGAAACCCAGATTCCCCGGGCCTGGTACAACATCCAGGCCGACTTGCCGGTGCCCCTGCCGCCCGTCATCCACCCCGGGACCAAGCAGCCCATCGGGCCCGACGATCTGGCCCCGCTGTTTCCCATGGACCTGATCGCCCAGGAGGTGAGCACCGAACGCGAGGTTCCCATTCCCGAGCCCGTGCGCGACGTGTACCGCCTGTGGCGGCCCACGCCGCTGTACCGGGCCCGGCGGCTGGAGCGGGCCCTGGACACGCCTGCGCGGATCTACTACAAGTACGAGGGCACCAGCCCTGCCGGCAGCCACAAGCCCAACACCGCAGTCGCCCAGGCCTTCTACAACAAGCAGGCCGGCGTGCGCCGGCTCACCACCGAGACCGGCGCCGGGCAGTGGGGCAGCGCCCTGGCCCTGGCCTGCCGCCTGTTCGGCCTGGAGTGCACCGTGTACATGGTGCGCGTCAGCTACGAGCAGAAGCCCTACCGCAAGGTGATGATGCAGACCTGGGGCGCCGAGGTCATCCCCAGCCCCAGCCCCCGCACCCGGGCGGGCCGGGCGATTCTGGAGCGGGATCCCGACTCGCCGGGCAGCCTGGGCATCGCCATCAGCGAGGCGGTGGAGGATGCCGCCACCCACGACGACACCAAGTACTCCCTGGGCAGCGTGCTCAACCACGTCCTCATGCACCAGACGGTCATCGGCCTGGAGGCCAAGCGGCAGATGGAGATGGCCGGGGACTACCCGGACGTGGTCATCGGGTGCATCGGCGGCGGCAGCAACATGGCGGGGCTGACATTCCCGTTCCTGGCCGACAAGTTCAAGGGAAAGGACGTCCGGGTCGTGGCCGTGGAGCCGGAGGCGTGCCCGTCCCTGACCCGGGGCAGGTACCTGTACGACTTCGGGGACACCGCCGCCACCACCCCGCTGCTGAAGATGTACACCCTCGGCCACTCCTTTGTTCCGCCCGCCATCCACGCCGGCGGGCTGCGCTACCACGGGGACGCGCCCCTGGTCTGCCTGCTGTACCACCACGGCTACATCGAGGCCGTCGCCTATCCCCAGCGGGCGGTGTTCGACGCCGCGGTGCAGTTCGCCCGGGCGGAGGGAATCATCCCGGCGCCCGAGTCCGCCCACGCGGTGCGCAAGGCCATCGACGAGGCCCTGGAGGCCAGGCGGGACGGGCGGGCGCGGGTCATCCTGTTCAACCTCAGCGGCCACGGGCACTTCGACCTCAAGGCCTATGAGGACTTCCTGGCCGGGCGCCTGGAGGACTACGCCTACCCCCGCCAGCAGGTGGAGGCGGCGTTGCGGGAGCTGGCGGCGATCCAGCCCTGAGGCGCAGGCGCGGGGCCGCGACCTCACAGGGGCTTTCATCTCCCCCGCGGGGCGGAGGCGGGATCTCTGACGTGTGGGGGATCCGCGATGCGACCCCCGTGTGACTCCCCTCTCCCCCGTGGGGAGAGGGGACGGGTGAGGGGCTCTACGTGGAGGGCGTGGCGTTCCCGCGCTCCCGCAGGTCCACCCGAATCCGGGCCGCCACCTCCCGCCCGATGGCCTGTCGCCGCCCTCCCACCGAGATGGTCAGCGGCCCGTTGAAGGGCGCGATCTCCTCCACGTCCACCGCGGCTCCGGGCACCAGCCCCAGCCCTGCCAGGTAGGCCACCATGGCCGAATCCTCTTCGGGAATCGCCGCCACCCGGCCCCGCGTCCCCGGGCCGGCGTCCAGCAGGGTGTGAGATGGAGGTGGTTCGGAACTCTCGCCGGGGATGGGCAGGCCGTGGGGGCAGGTGCAGGGGTGGCCGAGGACGTCCGCCAGGCGCGCCTCCACCTCCTCGCTGATGACGTGCTCCATCTTGCACGCCTCGTCGTACACCCTGGGCAGATCCAGGCGGAGCACGTCGGTCAGCAACCTCTCGGCCAGCCGCAGCCGGCGCACCACCTTGGTGGCCCGCTCCAGACCCGCGGGGGTCAGGTGGAACCCGTCCTCTCCGGCCCCGCGGACCAGCCCCTGGTGCTCCAGCCGCCGCAGCATCTCCCACGCCGAGGGGGTGGCCACGCCCATGAACTCGGCGACTTTGGAGGCCGTCACCGGCGGGGCCGCCTGCTGGACCGTGTACACCGCCTTCAGGTACATCTCGACGCGCTCGGTTTTGGAGATGTCGTGGGTGGTCATCGGCACTCGGCGCAGATGCCGCGGAACACGATCTCGTGGTCGGTGATCACGAACCCCTGGCGCTGGTCCGGCGGGACGTCCAGGGGGCCGGGGTCCACGAACACGTCGCGGGTCTTGCCGCACTTCACGCACACCACGTGGTGGTGGCGGCGCGGGTCCACGCACACCCGCATCCCGCCGGTGCCCACGTGCAGGGCCCGGATCACCCGCATCGCCGCCAGTTCTTCCAGGGTGCTGTAGACGGTGCGCAGGGACAGGGTGGGCATCTCCCGGGCCGCCCGCACGTACAGCGCCTCGGCGGTCGGGTGGTCTTCCTGCAGGCGCTCGATCAGCCTGAACAGCAGGGCGCGCTGTGGGGTGACCCGTCGGCCCCGGGCGCGGAACGCCTGGGCCAGCTTCGCGGCGGTTATCATCGCGTCAGGGTTCCTGACAACGCTTGTTAGGATGCCGTCGCTGCGGCAGGAAAACCCCCGGTGGATGCGGGTTTTTCACGCCTCCTCCAGTTAACCACCCCCCTGTTAGGCCTGTCAATCAGTCCCCAAATGGATTGACGGAACTCAGGTATTAGGCTAGCCTGATCGCGCTTTTCGACCGCCGGTACCCGGGGAGGAGGATATGGGAGCTGCCCTGCTCGTCACGCTGCGGGAGGGACTGGAGGCTGCCCTGATCGTGGGCATCATCCTGGCGTACCTGGCCAGGACCGGCCATCGGGCCAAGTTCGGCCTGGTGTGGACGGGGACGGGACTGGCCGTGGGGGTGAGCCTGCTGGCGGGCGCGGCCATCTTCCTGACCGCCGGGCAGCTGGAAGGACGCGTCGAAGAGATCTTTGAGGGGACCGCGATGTTCACGGCTGCCGGCGTGCTGACCTACATGGTCTTCTGGATGCGCCGGCAGGCCATCAACATCCGCGCCCACCTGCAGGCCCAGGTGAGTACCGCCCTGGCGCGGGGATCCTCGACCGCCCTGGTCCTGCTGGCGTTCGTCGCCGTGGGGCGGGAGGGGATCGAGACGGCGCTGTTCATGTTTGCGGCGGCCCAGAGCGCCACGGCGCTGCAGACCGTCGCCGGCGGGGTGCTGGGGTTGGGAACGGCGGTCTTGCTGGGCTACCTGCTGTACCGGGGAACCTATCGGCTCAACCTGCGGGCGTTCTTCAACATCACCAGCGTGCTGCTGCTCCTGTTCGGCGCCGGCCTGCTGGCCCACGGCATCCACGAATACCAGGAGGCTGGCCTGCTGCCCGTGATGGTCGAACAGGTCTGGGACACGAGCCGGATCCTGTCGGAAAAGTCGGTGGCGGGCAGTCTGCTGGGAGCGGTCTTTGGCTACAACGCCAACCCGTCTCTGCTGGAGGTGCTGGCCTACGGGCTGTACCTGCTGGGCGTCGGGTGGGCGTACTTCCGGCCACCCACCGCCCGTGAGCTGGCCGCCCACCACGCACGCGCCTAGGGGGTTCCAGCGGCGCCGGGCGCCCGTCGAGCCGTGACCACCGACGAGATCATGGCCGTGGCGCTGCGCCTGGCCGGGTGGGATCGGGTGCCCGGAGACTCGGCGGTGTTTGTGCCTGGAGACCGCATCCGCCGGGCGCTGTTCGGGCTGGACGTCGGCGTGGCCGAGCTGCAGCTGGCGCGCGCGCTGGGCGCCGATCTGGTCATCGCCCACCACCCGCCGGCTCCGCCGGCCGGCGCCTGGCAGGTGTTCTCCCGGCACGTGGAGTTCATGACCGCCGCCGGAGTCCCGGCCGAGGCGGCGCAGGAGGCGGTGGCCGAACGCCTGGAAGCGCTGCGGCTGCGGGCCCACGTGGCCAACACCGACCACGTGCCCTCGGCCGCCCGGCTGCTCCGGATGCCGTTCATGAACATCCACGCGCCGCTGGACGAAGTCGGGCGCCGTCGGGTGGTCGAGGTGGTGGACGCCGTGCTCCGCGCGAGTCCCGCCACCGCCGGGGATCTCGTGGACGCGCTGGGGGCGCTCCCGGAGGTGCGGGCCGCCCCGGTGCCGGTCCGCCTGGCCCTGGGCGACCCCGGCGCGCCGGTGCGCCGGGTGGTGGTGGCCCACGGCGCCTACACCAACGGCGGCTACCCGGTGGCCCGCACCTGCTTCGCCCACGGGGTGGACGCGGTCATCTACCTGCACATCGACTTTGCCGACCTGCAGCGTCTGCGGGCCGACGGCCGCGGCGTCCTGATCCTGCTGGGGCACTTGGCCGGGGACTCCCTGGGGTTCACCCCGTTCCTGGCCGAGCTGCGCCGCCGCGGTCTGGAGGTCGTGACCTTCAGCGGGGTGGTGGAGCCCCATTAGGTGTCGGGAGCCGGGTCTCCAGCCGGGGGCGTCGTCCCGTGGCGGCCCGGGACCGTCAACCCCAGGCGGGTCAGTTCACCTTCAACCTCCAACCTCCCTCCGTAGGCGCGAGGTTCCGCATCCCGCGCCCCTTCCTGGTACAATCACCTGTGTGATGGCACCCCGCCGACCCTGGCTGCTGGACCTGCCCGGACGCACGCCCTACGCCGAGGCCTGGGCGCTGCAGAAGCGCCTGGTGGCCGCGCGCCAGCAGGACCGGATCGGCGACGGCCTCATCCTGCTGGAGCACCCTCCGGTGATTACCATGGGCCGCTCGGCCCGCGCCGAGCACCTGCTGGTGCCGCGGGAGATTCTCCTCCGGCAGGGGTTTGAGGTCTACGAGGTGGAGCGCGGCGGCAGCGTCACCTACCACGGCCCGGGCCAGCTGGTCGGCTACCCGATCCTGCACCTGACGACCTTTGACGTGGTGGGCTTCGTGCGCGCCCTGGAGGAGACCCTCATCCGCACCCTGCGCGGCTACGGCATCGACGCGGCGCGGCTGGCGGGCTACCCGGGCGTGTGGGTCGGCGACGCGAAGATCGCGGCGGTGGGGGTGGCCGTCAAACGGAAGGTCACCATGCACGGCTTTGCCCTCAACGTGGACCCCGACCTGTCCCGCTTTGCCGTCATCAACCCGTGCGGCCTGGGCCGGCCGGTGACATCCATGGCGCGGCTCCTGGGCCGGCCGTGCGCCGTCGACGAGGTGCGCCCGGCCTACCGGCGGGCGTTCTGCGAGGTCTTCGCCCTCGACCTGGAGCCGGCGACCGCCGACGACCTGGACCGCGCCCTGGCTCCCGACGCCGGACCGGCGGTGCCGGCCTGATGCCCGTGGCCCGCCGTCGGTTTGAGACCCGCGCCATCCACGAGGGCCAGCCGCCCGACCCCGCCACCGGCGCCGTCATCCCGCCCATCTACCAGACGTCCACCTTCGCCCAGTCGGCTCCCGGCGTCCACAAGGGATACGAGTACAGCCGCACAGCCAACCCCACCCGCACGGCCCTGGAGACCTGCCTGGCGTCCCTGGAGGAGGCCCGCTACGGCCTGGCCTTTGCCTCGGGGATGGCCGCCCTGACCACGGTGGGGTACCTGCTGAACCCCGGCGACCGGGTTCTGGCCCCCGACGACGTCTACGGGGGCACGTACCGGCTACTGGTGCGGATCCTGCGCCGCTACGGCGTCGAGTCCGCCTTCGTGGACATGACCGACCTCGGGCAGGTGGAGTCGGCCCTGCGAGCGCACCCCCGGCTGGTGCTGGTGGAGACCCCCACCAACCCGTACCTGAAGATCCTGGACATCGCCGCCATCGCCGAGCGGGCCCATGCCCGCGACGCCCTGGTGGTGGTGGACAACACCTTCGCCTCCCCTTACTTCCAGCGGCCCCTCACGCTGGGCGCGGACATCGTGGTCCACTCCACCACCAAGTACCTCGGCGGCCACAGCGACGTGGTGGGCGGGGCGGTCCTGACCAACAGCAAGGACATCTACGAAACCCTCAAGTTCCACCAGAACGCCGCCGGGGCCGTGCCCGGGCCGTTTGACTGCTGGCTGGTCCTGCGGGGCATCAAGACCCTGGCGGTGCGCATGGAGCGCCACGCCCGCAACGCCCGGCTCGTGGCCGAGTTCCTCCGGGGCCACCCCGCGGTCCGCCGGGTGTTCTACCCGGGGCTGCCCGACCACCCCGGCCACGACCTGGCCCGGCGGCAGATGACAGGGTTCGGGGGGATGGTGTCGTTCATCGTGGCCGGAGGGGGCGCGGCGGCGCGCGCCGTGGCCTCCGCCACCCGGGTGTTCACCCTGGCCGAGAGCCTGGGAGGGGTGGAGTCGTTGCTGGACCACCCGGCCAGCATGACCCACGCCAGCCTGGCCGGGTCGCCCCTGGAGGTGGACGAGGGACTGATCCGCCTGTCGGTGGGATTGGAGCACCCGGATGACCTGATCGAAGACCTCCGCCAGGCCCTGGCCCGGGCCGGCTGAGCGTTCCGCCGGGGCCGCCCCGCCTGCGGTCTGCCCTCCCGCCGGGCCGACAGTGTAGACTGGTCACGAGGAGGCGACGGACCCGTGCCGACCGTGTACGTTCCCACGCCGCTGCGCCGGGTCACCGGCGGCCAGAGCACGATCCGGGTGGCGGGGGGCACCGTGGGCGAGGTGCTGGAGGCCCTGGACCGCCAGTACCCCGGCATCCGCAGCCAGCTGTGTGACGACAGCGGCCAGGTGCGGTCGTTCATCAACGTCTTCGTCAACGGCACCGAGATCCGCCAGCTGCAGGGGCTGGCGACCCCGGTGCGGGACACCGACGAGGTGTCCATCATCCCCGCCATGGCGGGCGGGGAAAGCGGGTCCCGGATCCCGGACCCCGCCGCTCAGGGAGGACCGCCGTGCCCCGCAAAGTGACCGCCGCCTCGCGCCGATCGCGCCGCCGCGCCCGGCCCCACGAGGAGATCTACGACACCGTCCTGGACGTCGTCGGCCGCACGCCCCTGGTGCGCCTGCACCGGGTGACCCGGGACGTCCGGGCCGAGGTGGTGGCCAAGCTGGAGTTTCTCAACCCCGGAGGGTCGGTGAAGGACCGGATCGGTCCGGCCATGATCGCCGACGCCGAGCGCCGGGGACTGTTGCGGCCCGGCGGCACGATCGTGGAGGCCACCTCCGGCAACACGGGCGTGGGACTGGCCATCGCCGCCGCCGTGCGCGGGTACCGGACGGTCTTCGTGATGCCCGACAAGATGTCCGAGGAGAAGATCCGGCTGCTGCGGGCGTTCGGCGCGCGGGTGGTGATCACCCCCACCGCCGTCCCCCCCGACGACCCGCGGTCGTACTACAGCGTGAGCCGTCGGATTGCCGAGGAGACTCCCAACAGCTTCTACGCCAACCAGTACGCCAACCCGGCCAACCCCCGGGCGCACTACGAGACCACCGGCCCGGAGATCTGGCGGCAGACCGGCGGGCGGGTGGACATCCTGGTGGCCGGCATGGGCACCGGCGGCACCATCTCGGGGGCGGGCCGGTACCTCAAGGAGCGCAATCCCCGCGTGCGGGTGGTGGGCGTGGACCCGGTGGGCTCGGTCTACTACGACTACGTCCGTACGGGCCGCCTGCCCGAGCCCCGCACCTACAAGGTGGAGGGCATCGGGGAGGACTTCCTCCCCCAGACCATGGACTTCGGGGTCGTGGACGAGGTGGTCCAGGTCTCGGACCGGGAGGCGTTCCTGATGACCCGCCGCCTGGTGCGGGAGGAGGGGCTGTTCTGCGGGGGCAGCAGTGGCGCGGCGGTGGCCGGGGCGCTCAAGTACCTGCGGGGCCTGCCCGACGCCGGGGCCGGCCTGCGGGTGGTGGTCATCCTGCCCGACTCGGGGTCCCGCTACCTGTCCAAGATCTTCTCCGACGACTGGATGCGCGAGCACGGCTTTCTGGACGTGGAGCGGGGGACGGTGGCGGACCTGGTGCGCACCCGGCGCCTGCCCCTGGTCACCGCCGCCCGCACCGACCCCATCAGCGACGTGATCGCCAAGATGAAGCAGTACGACGTCTCCCAGCTCCCGGTGCTGGAGGACGGGCGCCTGGTGGGCATGGTCAGCGAGGTGGACGTGCTGCGCTACCTGCTGGACCCGTCCCACCGCCCCGACGACCCCATCCAGCCCCTCATCGACCCGGCGCCGCCGGTGGTGTCCCCCGACACGCCCGTTGACGCCCTGGCCGACATCTTCCTGGCGGCCGGCGCCGTCGTGGTGGTGGACCACGGGACGGTGGTGGGGATCGTCACCAAGATCGACGTCATCGACCACCTGGCCCGCCGCCCCTGAATCCCGCCGGCCGGTGCGGATCCCTGATCCCGCCCTCCCCGAAGAGGTGTGCTGCCGGGCCGGACTGTATAGACTAGTGACGTGATCGCCGAGACGGGTGACGTGATCGCCGATGGCTGACCCGACCCGAGCCCACTCCGCCGTCCGCCTGCCCGCCGGCGCGGCGCTGCCGGATCTGCGGATCGTCGCCCGGGACCAGGTGCATCTGCACGAGGAGTGCGACCCCGGCCGGGTGGCGCGCCTGGTGCAGAGGCTGCGCGCCGATGGCGTGCTGCGCAACCCCCCGGTGGCCGCCCCCCTGCCCGACGGCGGCTTCGTGGTCCTCGACGGCGCCAACCGCACCCGCGCCCTGGCCGAGATGGGCGCCCCGGCGGCGGTGCTGCAGGTGGTGGACTACCAGGACCCCCAGGTGCGTCTGGAGGTCTGGCACCACCTGCTGGTGGAGGCCGCCGACCTCCCCGCCCAGCTGGCCCGCCGCGGCCTGCCGGTACGCCCCGTGCCTGCGGACGCGGTCGCTCGCTGGCTGGGGGAGCGCGCCGCGGCCTGCTGCGTGATCACCCGCGCCGGCGCCTACGCCGTGACCCTCTCCCCCGAGAGGCTGCTGGCCGCGCTGCTCCTGGAGGTGGTGGACACCTACAAGGGCGCCAACCGGATCTACCGGGTGGCGGAGTCGGACCTGGACGTGCTGGAGCGGGAGTACGGCGCGGTGGGCGCGCTGGTGGTGTTCCCCCGCTTCACCAAGGAGGACATCCTCCAGATCGCCGGCGGCCCGGCCAAGCTGCCCACCGGCATCACCCGCCACCTGATTCCCGGCCGGGCCCTGCGCCTCAACCTGCCCCTGGCGGTGCTCACCGACGCCCGGGACCTGGAGGCCGCCAACCGCTGGCTCGCCGACGAGATGCGCCGGCGCCTGCTGGAGCACCGCGTACGCTACTACCCCGAGCCGGTCTTTCTGCTCGATGAGTAGTCCGCTGCCCTCGGCCCGCCCGGCCATCGCGTCCGCCACCACGTTGCTGGACGCCATCGGCCACACCCCTCTGCTGCGCCTGATCCGCCTCGCCCGGGACCTGCCCCCGTCGGTGGAGGTCTACGTCAAGGCCGAGTGGTTCAACCCGGGCGGGTCGGTCAAGGACCGCCCCGTGCGCCAGATCATCCTGGACGCCGAGCGGGACGGCCGCCTCACCCCCGACCGGATCATCCTGGACTCCACGTCGGGCAACGCCGGGATCGCCTACGCCATGATCGGCGCCGCCCGCGGCTACCGGGTCCACCTGGTGGTGCCCGGCAACGTCAGCGAGGAACGGCGGCGGATCCTGGCCGCCTACGGGGCGGAGGTGGAGTATACCGACCCCCTGGAGGGGTCCGACGGCGCCATCGTCGTCGCCCGCCGGCTGTACGAGGCCGGGCGGGACCGCTACTTTTACGGAGACCAGTACAACAACCCCAGCAATCCCCGCGCCCACTACGAGACCACCGGCCCGGAGGTCTTCGCGCAGACCGGCGGCCGGATCACCCACTTCGTGGCGGGCCTGGGCACCTCGGGCACGGTGATGGGCGCCGGCCGCCGCCTGCGGGAGATGCGCCCGGGCGTGCAGGTGGTGGCCGTGGAGCCCGACAGCCCCCTGCACGGGATCGAGGGCCTCAAGCACATGGCCAGCGCCATCGTGCCGGGGATCTACGACCCCACCGGACACGACCGCACGATCTCCGTCCGCACCGAGGTGGCCTACGAGATGGCCCGGCGCCTGGCGCGGGAGGAAGGGCTGCTGGTGGGCCAGTCCGCCGGCGCCGCCGTGGCGGCCGCCCTGGAGGTCGCCCGCGACCTGCGGGAGGGGGTGATCGTCGCCGTGGCCCCCGACGGCGGCGACCGCTACCTGTCCACGCCCCTGTGGCGGTTCTGACCGCGCCTCCCCGGACGGGGAAGGCCAAACGGAGGACGCTGGGTCGGCCGGCGGACTCCGCCCGGATCCCTGCTCCCGGATCGCGAAGTCCACTTGACAGCGTCCCCTGCTCCTGCTAGCAGTAATCTCAACCACCATGGTGAGCGCGGCGCTTCGTCCCGGACATGCCCGCCACTTCCCCCGGGGGTGCATCTGTCCCCGCCCCACGGGTCTGCTGCGGCAGGCCCGTGGGGTCTTCCCGCAGCCGGCGGAGGCTGCCGCGCGCCCCGTCCGCTAGCTTCGACCCACTCTCGGGCACCAACCTGACGGCCGCGACCGCCTCCGCCACCCGGACCTGGGCGTCCGGATGACCCGGAGAGGAGGGAACGGCGATGAGTGGATACGCGCATCCCGAGGTGCTGGTGGAGCCGGAGTGGCTGCAGGCGCGCCTGTCTGATCCGTCGGTCCGCATCGTGGAGGCCGACGAGAACCCCGAGCTGTACGCCGACGGCCACATCCCCGGCGCCATCCGGCTGCACTGGAAGGACGACCTGCAGGACCCCGTCATCCGGGACTGGGTGCCCCCGGACCGCTTTGCCGCCATCGTGGGCGAGCGGGGGATCGGCCCCGACCACACCGTGGTCTTCTACGGGGACCGCAGCAACTGGTTCGCCACCTACACCTTCTGGCTGTTCACGTACTACGGCCATCGCGACTGCCGCATCCTCAACGGCGGGCGCGACCGCTGGCTGCGGGAGGGCCGCCCGGTCAGCCGGGAGGTGCCCCGGCACCCTCCGGCGGCGTATCCGGTGCCGGTCCCCGACCGGTCCGTCCGCGCCTATCGCGACGAGATCCTCCGGCGGCTGGGCCAGCCCCAGGTGGCCCTGGTGGACGTGCGTTCCCCCGACGAATACGCCGGCCGGCTGCTGGCCCCGCCGGCGTACCCCCAGGAGGGAGCCCAGCGGCCCGGCCACATCCCCGGCGCCGCCAACATCCCCTGGACCCAGAATGTCCGCGACGACGGCACCTTCAAGCCCGCCGACGAACTGCGCCGGCTGTACGAGGGCCAGGGTATCCGGTCCGACCAGGAGGTGATCGCCTACTGCCGCATCGGCGAGCGGTCGTCCCTGACCTGGTTCACCCTGCGGTACCTGCTGGGCTATCCCCGGGTCCGCAACTACGACGGCTCGTGGACCGAGTGGGGCAGCCTGGTGGGTGCGCCCATCGAGCGGTGAGGAGGTGAAGGAGGTGGCTCAGGACGGACGGCAGATCACCTACGACGCGGTGCTGTACGCGCTGGGCGCCCTCCTGGGCGACCTGGCCTCCTCCGGAGTCGGCGCCCGGCTGGCGGAGGAACTGCACCGGGAGTTCGGTCGCCACCTGGCCGAGTACCTGCGCGAGCGGGGCATCACCTACCAGACCGGCCCCTCTCCCGAGGATTCGGTGCGGAGCATCCTCACCATGTTCCTCGAGCGCCTGGAATTCGCCCGGCTGGAGAAGGCCGAGCCCACCCCTGACCGGGGGACCCACGGCGTGTGGCGGGACCTGCTCGGCACCGGGGCCTACGCCGCCCTGGCCCGCCGCTATCCCGACCCGTTCCTGTCCTGCCCCCTCAACGCGGTGATCCGTTACGAACTGGCCAGGGTCGGCCACACCCTGCGCGTGCACGGCTGCTCGGCGGACCCGGCCCGCCGGCTGCTGGAGTCGTGGGAGGAAGTCACGCCCGGACTGCGCTTCCTGGCCGCACCCGCTGCCGCTGGGTGATAAGACGCCCATGCGCGACCGTGCGGCGCCTTCGCGCCTGACCTCCCTGCTGGGTCCGCCGCCCGACCGGGTCGCTCCGCGCGGCCTGGGACCCCGGGGCCTGTACCCGCCCGCGGGCGGAGGCTGGCCGGTGGATTACCAGGTCCTGGAGCGCGGCCAGGTGTGGGCCGACGGTGTCGAGGCCCTGTACGTCCAGGCCCGCCAGCGCCAGTGGGACGCCGACCGGGACATTCCCTGGCCGGCCGCCCGGGGCGTCCCCGAGCCCCTGGAGCGCGCCCTGTGCACCGTCCTGACGTGGATGGTCCAGCAGGAGATGGCGGCCTGGTACATCCCGGCCAAGTTCGTGCCGCGCATTCACCCGGCGTATCTGGAGCCGGTGCTGTTCCTGTCCACCCAGGTGGTGGATGAGGCCCGCCACGTGGAGGTGTTCGTCAGGCGCCTGTTCAGCAACGGCGTAGGCTACGTGGGCACCTACCCGGCCACCGAGGCGTCGCTGCTGGGCCTGCTCCGCCAGGAGGAGTTCGACAAGGCGTCGTTCCTGCTCCACGTTCTGGGCGAAGGGACGTTTCTGGACCTGTTCGCGTTCCTGCGCCGGATCGCCCCCGACGAGGCCAGCCGGGCCATCTTCACCCGCTCCCACGAGGACGAGGCGCGCCACGTGGCCTACGGGACCGGGCGGGTGCGCGTGCAGCTCAGCCAGGACCCCCAGGCGGTGGACCGGTTCGTCCAGGCGCTGGAGGAGCGGGTGGCATTCGCCCGGGAGGTGTCGGGGATCCCGGACGAGATCCAGGAAGCTCTGGCCGTCCTGGCCGGCGGCGCCCCCCAGGGGCCGGCATTCGTGCGCGGGGTTGACAAGGTGCGGGCGTTCGTGCAGGAGCTCCAGGAGGTCCGTGTGCGCCGCCTGGTCGGCAGCGGTTTTCCCGAGCCCGCGGCCCGGCACATCGCCGATCTGCACGCCCGGGCTGCCGGCAACGCCATGTAAGGGAGGCCGCGTGGACCGTCCGCTTCCTCCGCCCGGCCCCAGCCGTGCCGCCGGTCGCCTGGCGTTCGACCCGCAGGCGTTCCGGTGGCCGCAGGTACCGGCGGAGGTCTACAAGTTCGCCACGGGTGACGCCCGGGGCATGGGCTGGCGGGGGGTGGTACGCGTCACCTTGGCCGGTCCTCCGGCGGTGCCGTCGGTGTTCGAGCTGCGCTACTTCGAGATCGCCTCGGGGGGCTACTCGAGCCTGGAAAAGCACCGCCACCCCCATCTGATCGTGGTCCTGCGGGGCCGGGGCCGGGCCCTGGTGGGGGACCGCGTCGTCGACCTGCGCCCGTTCGACCTGCTGCGGGTGCCCCCGGGCGTCCCCCATCGGTGGATCAACGAGGCCGACGAGCCGTTTGGCTTTCTCTGCCCGGTGGACGCACAGCGGGATCCCCCGCAGCCGGTCTCGGACGCCGAGTGGGAGGCCCTGCGGGCCAACCCCGCCACCGCCCCCTACGCGTTCTGACCGGGACCTCCGACGCCCACGGCC
>JAVHLZ010000001.1:3898-36294 GCA_031081675.1 Armatimonadota bacterium | reverse complement strand
CCCCCGCAGCCGGTCTCGGACGCCGAGTGGGAGGCCCTGCGGGCCAACCCCGCCACCGCCCCCTACGCGTTCTGACCGGGACCTCCGACGCCCACGGCCCGGCGCCCACGGCCGCCGGCGGAGGACCCCCGTCTCCTTGTTCCGGACATCCCCGGTCTGGTATATAGTGGGGAGTGACGACGGTGCTGGAGCTGACCCGGGAGCAGGCGGCGGAACTGATCCGGCACGCCGAGGAAGAGTACCCGAACGAGTGTTGCGGCCTGCTGGCCGGGCGCGACGGCCGGGTCGAGCGGATCTACCGGGGGACCAACGTCGACCGCAGCCCCTACACGTACCTGATGGATCCCGCCCAGCAGCTGGCGGCCTTCAAGGACATGGAGGCGGCGGGGCTGGATCTGGTGGGGATTTATCACTCGCACACCCATACCCCGGCGTATCCGTCCACCACTGACGTGGCCCGGGCCTACTACCCGGAGGCGCTGTACGTGATCATCTCCCTGGCCGACCGGTCGGCCCCCGTGATCCGGGCGTTCCGGCTGGCCGACGGGCAGATCGCGGAAGCGAGCGTGATCATCCGATGAGAGTCTCCACCCGTGCCGAGTACGGCCTGCGGGCGCTGATCGACCTGGCCAGCCACTACGGCGAAGGTCCGGTCCAGACCCACGACATCGCCGCCCGCCAGGGGCTGCCCGAACCCTACCTGAACCAGCTGATGGCCGTGCTGCGCCGCGCCGGCCTGGTGACCAGCAAGCGCGGCCCGGCCGGCGGCCACGTCCTGGCCCGGCCACCGGAGGCCATCAGCCTCCGCGAGGCGTTCGACGTCCTGGAGGGGGCGGCGGCGCCGTGGTGGTGCGTGGAAACCAGCGACCCGGACTGCGTCTACGCGCCCGGATGCGGCCTGCGCCCGGTCTGGCAGGCCATCAACCGGGCCGTCGAGCGGGTGCTGGCCGAGATGACCCTGGCCGACATCGCTCGGGTCAGGCAGCCAGCCGGCCACCTGTGAGACGCCGCCGTCGCGCATCCAGGCCGGGCGGGGGCCCGGCCTGGTCGTGTTTTTGAGGGGAATGCGGCGGCACCCGGCGGCGTTGGACCGGGTGCCCTCCATGGGAGCGACGATGGCGGCGTCCACAGCTCAGACGGCCGAGGACCGGCAGCGCTTTACGGCCCTGGTGGAGCAGTACCTGGACGGGCTGTTCGGCACGGCGCTGCGGTTGACCCGCAACCGGGCGCGGGCGGAAGACCTCCTCCAGGAGACCTTCCTGCGTGCCTGGCGGTCTTTCCGCACCTTCCAGCCCGGCACCAACGCCCGCGCGTGGCTGTACCGCATCCTCATGAACGCCTACATTGACGGCTACCGGAAGGCGTCCCGGGAGCCGGAGGTGGTGGACCAGGACGACGTCGACGAGTTCTACCTGTACTCCCGGGTGCAGGAGAGTGAGGACTTCCGCCGGGCCGGAAACCCGGAGGAAGCCTTCCTGGCCACCTTGATGGACGCCGACGTCAAGGCGGCGCTGGACAGCCTGCCGGACACGTTCCGGGAGGTGGTGGTCCTGGCCGACATCGAGGGTTTTTCCTACCGGGAGATCGCCGAAATGCTGGGCATCCCCATGGGGACCGTGATGTCCCGCCTGCACCGGGCGCGCCGCCGGCTGCAGGTGGCCCTGTGGGAGTACGCCCGCCGGGCCCGATACGCCCGCGCCGACGTGCGGCCGGCGGGGGGTGGGGGCGATGGCTGATCTGGATTGCGAACAGGTCCTGCAGATGGTGTGGCAGTACCTGGACGGCGAGGTGGACGAAGCCCGCTACCTGGAGATCCGGTCGCACATCCAGGCCTGCTCCGGCTGCGGCCCGCGCTACGAGTTCCAGCGCCGCCTGCGGGAGCTGATCGAGCGGAAGTGCCGCGAGGGCCCCGCGCCCCCCGAGCTCAAGCGACGCCTGTTCCGGCTGCTGGAGACCTGACGGCGCCGACGGACGCCGTCCCCCGTTTGTGTCACTTCCGGGGTGGCCGGCGGCCTGCTAGCATGCCGGCCGGAGAGGGCGGAGGAGCGCCGTGGGCATCCGCCTGCTCGTGGTCGATGACCACCGCCTGGTCGCCGAAGCCCTGGTCCGACTGCTCCAGCAGGACGCCGCCATCCAGGTGGTGGGACTGGCGACCACAGGCCCCGAAGCCCTCACCCTGGCCCGCTCCCTGCGCCCCTCCCTGGTCCTGATGGACGTGGGCCTGCCGGGCATGGACGGGATCGAGGCCACCTGGACGCTGCGCCGCCAGCTGCCCGACATCCCGGTCCTCATCCTGACGATGCACGAGCAGGAGGCCTACGCCCTGGAGGCGATGCGGGCGGGGGCCGCCGGGTATCTGCTGAAGACCGCAGCGCCCGACGAGCTGCTGGAGGCCGTCCGCGCCGTGGCCCGCGGAGAGGGGATCGTCTACCCGAAGGTCAGCCCGGCCGCGCTGCAGCGCGTGGCCCGGGCCGTGGCCCGGTGGCGGGACCCGTCCGCGCTCTCCCGCCGGGAACTGCAGGTCCTGCAGATGATCTCCCAGGGGGCGTCCATCGGCGAGGCGGCCGCCCAGCTTCAGCTGAGCCCCCACACGGTCCGCAACCACCTCAAGGGCGTGTACCGGAAGCTGGGGGTCCGCGGCCGCGTCGAGGCGGCTGCCTACGCCGTCCGCCGCGGCCTGGTCAAGGCGTGAGCGCTATCTCCCCTCTCCCTTCGGGAGAGGGCGAGGGTGAGGGCGCAGTCCCTGATCCCCGATCCCGGATCCCGCCATTGCAGTTCACCTTCAACCTTCAACCCAGTACACTCAGCCCAGCCACCCCTGCCTGCCCCCTCCGGGTCTTGCCCCGCGCCCGGATCCCCGCGATGGTGGAGGAGGGGCGACCCGCGTGCGAAAACGACCTGCTGTCCGCCCGCAGCCCGCGCTGGACCTGCGTACGGCTGCCGTGGCGTCGGTCTCCGACGCCGCCGGCCGCTCCCTGCCCGAGAGCGCCTCCCCCGGCGGGGCCTCCGACCGCCTGCCGGTCCACCTGGACGGCGAGATCCGGCTGCTGCCCCTGGGGGACATTCTGTACTGCTACGCCGACGGCGACCGCACGATGGTCGTGACCCGCCAGGGGGAACTGCGCACCCGCCTGTCCCTGGACCGGCTGACGACCCGCCTGGAACCGCACCGCTTCTTCCGCTGCCACCGCGCCTACCTCGTGAACCTGACCCACGTGCGCAGCGTCATCCCCTGGACCCGCAACGCCTACACTCTCGCCCTGGACGGCGGCCGCGACGTCCCCCTCAGCAAGCACCGCCTGCACGCCCTCAAAGACCTCCTGGGACTCTAGGCGCGGACTCACGTGACCGCGCCTCACACACGATTCCCCTCTCCCTCCGGGAGAGGGCCGGGGTGAGGGCCTGGAAGAGATAACTCTGCCCTCTCCCCATGGGAGAGGGCGAGGGTGAGGGCGCAGTCCCTGATCCCGCAGTTGCAGTACACCTTCAACCTTGGACCTTCACCGCAGTTCCCCGGATTCACCGCCCCCGCGCCGCCGCCTTCTCCTTCTGCTCCATGATGGACGACGAGTGACCCGGGAACGCCGACGCCTTGGGGTTGAGGTAGGTGACGGCGTTGTTGACGGCCGTGGCCGCCTCGCCGAACCCGGTCACGATCAGCTTGAGCTTTCCGGGAAAGGTGACGATGTCCCCGGCGGCGTACACGCCGGGGATGTTGGTTTCCATCCTGGTGTTCACCACGATGGAGTCGTCCTGGATCTGCAGCCCCCACTCCCGGATGGGGCCCAGGTTGCTGACCAGTCCCAGGAAGGCCAGGACCGCGTCCACCTCCAGCGATTCCTCCTCCTGGGTCTTGTTGTGGAAGATGACCGCTTCCCGCACCTGGGAGTCGCCCCGCAGCGCCCGCAGCTCGTAGAAGAGCTTCACCTTGATGGGCGAGGCGAACAGCCTGCGCACGCTGTCCTCGTGGGCCCGGAACCCGTCCCGCCGGTGGATCAGGGTGATCTCCCGCGCGCAGTCCAGCAGGCCCAGCGCCCAGTCCAGCGCCGAATCCCCGCCGCCGATCACCAGCAGCCGCTTGCCCCGGAACTCCTCCTTGTTGCGCACCGCGAAGTACAGGCCCCGGCCCATCCACTGGTCCAGTTCCGGACGCTTGAAGGTCTTGGGGGTGAAGGCGCCGATGCCTGCGGTGATGAGAGCCACCCGGGTCAGGTGCACTCCCAGGTCGGTGCCCAGCCGGATGGTCCCGTCAGGCAGTCGGTCCAGGGTCTGCACGCTCTCGTTGAGGTGGATGGTGGGGGTGTACTGCATCATCTGCTCCACCAGGTTGCGCACGAGGTCCTTGCCCAGGATCTTGGGGAAGCCCGCCACGTCGTAGATGTACTTGTCGGGGTACAGGGCGGTGATCTGTCCGCCCAGGTCCGGCTGGCTGTCGATGATCTTGGTCCGCAGGCCCCGGAAGCCGGCGTAGTAGGCGGCGAACAGCCCCGCGGGGCCCGCCCCGATGATGGTCATGTCGTACAGCTCGTCGACGCTCATGGCCGGCGTTCCCCTCCTCCCGCACGCTGCGCCATTATACATTCCCCCGGGAGGATGGCTCCACCCCCGGCGGCACCGGCGCGGCACCGTCCGCGCCGCCGATCCCCGCCGGCCGAACCCGGCCGACGTCCGCGGTCCGGGCACCACCGCATCGGCCCGTCCGAGCCACGCGCGGTGCGGCCCGCCACAGCCGGGGCAGGGGGCGAAGCCGGGACGACCGAAGATACCCGCGCCCGTCACGGCGTGGTAGAATCGATTCCGCAGCCACGCGGTCAACAATCGTCTGAGGAGGCAAGACGATGACGCTGGTCACCCGACCTGGTCCGCTGCTCACCGCCGAGCAGATGGAGCGGTACTCGCGGCAGACCATCCTGGAGGAGGTCGGCCTGGCCGGGCAGCGCCGCCTGCTGGACAGCAAGGTCCTGATCGTCGGCGCCGGCGGCCTGGGCAGCCCCGCCGCCCTGTACCTGGCGGCGGCCGGGGTGGGGACCCTGGGGATCGTGGACGGCGACCGGGTGGACCTGTCCAACCTGCACCGCCAGATCCTCCACTTCACCCACGACATCGGGCGCCCCAAGACCCAGTCGGCGCGGCGGACCCTGGAAGACATCAACCCCGACGTGACCGTGATTCCGCACCAGACCGTCCTCAGCAGCGAGAACGCCCTGGACATCATCGCCGACTACGAGGTGGTGGTGAACGGCTCCGACAACTTCCCCACCCGCTACCTGGTGAACGACGCCTGCGTGTTCCTGGGCAAGCCCCTGGTGGACGCCAGCATCCTGCGGTGGGAGGGCCACGCCACCGTCTTTGTGCCCGGCCGCGGCTGCTACCGGTGCCTGTTCCCCACGCCTCCGCCGCCCGGCACGGTGCCCAGCTGCGCCGAGGGCGGCATCATCGGCGCCGTGGCGGGATTCATGGGCACCCTGCAGGCGCTGGAGACCATCAAGATCCTCCTGGGGCGGGGCGAGACGCTGGTCAACCGCCTGCTCATCGTGGACGCGCTGGCCGCGGAGATCCGCACCGTCCGCTGGAGCCGCAACCCCGACTGCCCGGTCTGCGGCGACCGCCCCACCATCACCCAGCTGATCGACTACGAGGCGTTCTGCGGCGTCCCGCGGCCGCACCCCCAGCCCCAGCCGGCGGCCGCCCGGACCATCCCCGAGGTAGGCCCGGCCGAGGCCCGGGCCCTGGTCGAGCGGGGCGAGGCCGTCCTGCTGGACGTGCGGGAGGAGTGGGAGTGGGTCACCGCCCGCATTCCCGGCGCGCTGTTCATCCCGATGGCCGAGGTCCCCCGGCGGCTGGAGGAGATCCCGCGGGACCGCACCACCATCGTCTTCTGCGCCACCGGCCAGCGCAGCGCCACGGTGACCGAGACCCTGCGGGCCGCCGGCTACGACCGCGCCGTCAACCTGGCTGGCGGGATCGTGGCGTGGATGAACGAACAGTATCCGGTGGAGGCCGGCCCGACCTGGTCCTCCGAGAGGCAGGGAGATGGCGCAGGTCGGGGGAAAACGACGTGACGTCTTCCCGCAGCGCAGACGTACCGGATCGTTGGGGCGGTGACCCGTGACCCCCACGCCGTCGTCCCGGTTTCCCACTCCCGAACCCCGAGCCCCGGTGGCGGAGCGGGCTCCGGACCCCGGACCCCGCTCTGTCATGCGCCAGGCCGTCCTGCGCGAGCCCCGGCGCATCGAGCTGGTCACCCGCCCGGTGCCCTCGCCCGGCCCCGGACAGGTTCTCCTGCGGGTGCGGGCGGCCCTGACCTGCGGCACCGACCTGAAGACCTACCGCCGCGGGCATCCCAAGGTTCCGTTCGGCCCGTTCGGCCACGAATGCGCCGGCGACGTGGTCGCGGTCGGACAGGGCGTCGGGCACGTGCGGGAGGGAGACGCGGTGGTGCCGACCCCCACGGCCCCCTGCGGGTCCTGCCCGCCCTGCCGCCGCGGCCGCGAGAACCTCTGCGAGCGCCAGTTCGACGACATCGTGCTGGGGGCGTACGCCGACTACCTGCTGGTGTCGGGGCGGGTGGTCCGCCAGCACCTGCTGCCCAAGCCGGCCGGCCTGTCCTACATCGAGGCGGCGTTTCTGGAGCCCCTGTCGTGCGTGGTGCACGCCTGGGACCGGCTGCGGCCGCGGATTCCCGAGCAGGTGGCGGTGGTGGGGCTGGGCGCCATCGGCCTGCTGCACGTGCGCCTGGCCCGCGCGCTGGGATCCCGGGTGGTGGCCGTGGGGCGCCGGCGGGAGCGGCTGGACCTGGCACTGCGCATGGGCGCCGACGCGGTGGTGGACACCGGGGCTGGCGACCTGACCGCCCGGGTGCGGGAGGCCACCGGCGGGACCGGCGCCGACGTGGTCATCGAGTGCACGGGCAACGCCCAGATGTGGGAGGAGGCGCCGCGGTGGGCGGCTTCCGGCGGCCGGGTGGTGCTGTTCGCGGGTCTGGCCGGAGGCACTCAGGTGGCGTTTGACGCCACGCGGCTGCACTACGACGAGGTGGACATCGTCAACGCCTTCCACTACCGGCCGCGGGACGTGGAGGAGGCCTACCACCTGCTGGCCCGCGGCCTGGTCGATGTCCGGCCGCTGGTCACCGGCGTCCGGGAGCTGGCCGCCATCGCGGATGTCTTCGCCTCCCTGGACCGGGGCAACGGCGTGAAGTACGCCGTCCTGCCCGAGGCCGCTCCGTGGGCGTAGAGACCCTTCCCGCCACCACCCGGGCCGTCGTCTACCGCGGTCCGTCCGACCTGCGGGTGGAGGAGGTGCCGTTGCAGCCGCCGCAGGCCGGGGAACTGCTGGTCCGCGTCCGCGCCTGCGGCCTGTGCCCGGGGGAGGTGATGGACTGGTACATGGCGCGCAAGGCCCCGCTGGTTCCCGGACACGAGGTGGTGGCCGAGGTGGTGCGGGCCGGCGCGGGCGCGGAGGCCTTCGCTCCCGGCGACCGTGTCTTCGTGCACCACCACGCCCCCTGCCTGGCCTGCCGGGCCTGCCGGCGGGGCGACTACGTCCACTGCCCCACCTTCCGCCGCACCCGTCTGGTCCCCGGCGGGCTGGCCGAGTACGCGCTGGTGCCGGCGGAGATCGTCCGCGCCGACGTCCGCGCCCTCCCGCCCGCGCTGTCCGACGAGGCGGCCACCTTCGTCGAACCCCTGGCCTGCGCGGTCAAGGCGTGCCGCCGGGCGGGCCTGGGACCCGGAGACCGCGTGGTGGTCATCGGGCTCGGGGTCATGGGCCTCCTGCACGTGCTGCTGGCGCGCCGCCTGGGCGCCGAGGTCGTCGTGGGCGCCGACCGGGTTCCCTCACGCCTGCGGCGGGCGGCCGCCCTGGGGGCCACCGTGGTGGATGTCGGCCGGGAGGACCTGTCGGACGCGGTGCGCGGGCGCACGGGAGGAGACGGCGCCGACGTGGTGGTGGTGGGCCCCGGAACCGTGGAGGCGCTGGAATCGGGACTGTCCTGCGCGGCCCCGGGCGGGACCGTGGTGGTGTTCACCCCCACGCCGCCGGAGGCCCGCTGGCCGCTGCCGGTGCACGACCTGTACTTCCGGGAGGTCCGCATCGTGCCGAGCTACTCGGCGGGCCCGCCGGACACCGCGCAGGCTCTGCGGTATCTGGCCGAGGGCCTGCCGGTGGAGGACCTGGTCACCCACCGCCTGCCCCTGGAGCAGGCGGCCGAGGGCTACCGGCTGGTCCGCCAGGCCACCGACGCCCTGAAGGTGGTGGTGCGGCCGTGAGGGACCGCATCCCGCCCGCCGTGCCCGCGGCAGGTTCGTGCGACCTGCCTGGCGGCACGCCCCCGGACGACCGCCTGCACCGCCGGTTCGACCCGCAGGCTTTTGCGTGGGAGGGGGTCGAGCCCCAGGTCTACAAGGCGGGACCCGCCGATGCTCCGGGGATGCTGTGGCGCGACGTCGTCCGCCACACCCTCACGGGCCCGGGGAGCGCGTTCGTGCTGCGGTACTTCGAGATCGCCCCCGGCGGGTACTCGAGCCTGGAGAAGCACCGTCACGTGCACGCGGCGGTCGTGCTGCGGGGACGCGGGCAGGTGGTCGTCGGGCGCCGGGTGTTCGCCGTGGCCCCCTTCGACCTGGTCTACGTCCCCCCGCTGACCCCGCACCAGTTCATCAACGCGGGGGAGGGACCGTTTGGCTTCCTCTGCCCCGTGGACAGCGACCGCGATCCCCCCCAGCCCCTCACCGACGAGGAGCTGGCCGACCTGCTCGCCGACCCCGCCGTCCGGGCGGTCCTGCGGCACCGGTAGACGCCACCGCGCGCCCCAACTCCCTCTCCCCTCAAGGGAGGGCCAGAAACCCGTCCCTCACTCCGCCCTCTCCCCCAGGGGACGAGGGAGCGGTAACCCCTCCGACGCCGTTGACATTCACCGCCCGCCACAGTGGGAGACCGGATCGCCCGAACGCGACCCACACCACCTCGCCCCCTGCCGGGGAGAGCCAATTTCCCTCTCTCCCTTTGGGAGAGGAATAGGGGAGGGGCCCGTCAGTCCCTGATCTCCGATCCCGGGTCCCCGATCCCCGAGGGGGTGTCAGTTGAATTTCTCACCCCGGAAGTATAGAATCACCCCCAGAAGGTCAGCCGAGGAGGGACGCTCGACCCATGATCAGCATCACCGAGCAGGCCGCCGCCAAGTTGCGCGAACTCCTGCAGTCCCAGGAGGAGCCCGACCTGTACCTGCGGCTGTTCATCCAGCCGGGCGGGTGCGAAGGCTTCTCCTACGGGATGGGGTTCGACTCCGAGCGCCGCCAGGACGACCAGGTATTCGAGCGCGGCGGTGTCCGGGTGCTGGTGGACTCCTACAGCCTCCAGTTTCTCCGCGGCGCGCAGATCGACTACACCCGGTCGCACTTCGGCGAGGGGTTCATGGTCCGCAATCCCAACGCCGTGAACACCTGCGGGTGCGGTCACTCGTTCAAGACCCGCCACGACCCCGGCCGGCCCGAGCCGTGCGGGGAAGAACCGGGCCCGGCCCCGGCATAAAGGAGCCCACCGATGAGCGAGCAGCTGCAGACCTCCGCCGCCACCCAGGACATCCGGACCCGGGTGGAACAGGTCCTCGACAGCATCCGCCCCTACATCCAGGGCGACGGCGGCGACATCGAGCTGATCGACGTGGTGGACGGCATCGTCCAGATCCGGCTGGCGGGAGCCTGCGTGGGGTGCATGCACTCCCTGATGACCCTCCAGGCCGGGGTGGAGCGCCTGCTGCGCGAGGCCGTCCCCGAGGTCAAGGCCGTCGAGGCGATGCCCTTCTAACCGTCCTTCTCTCTCCTTCCATCCCCCTCACCCCCACCCTCTCCCCCAAGGGGCGAGGGAGCGGTATCCTCCTCGCGAGGCAATTGCCCACACCACAGCCGGAGACGAGATCGCGGCCGCGCGCCGCAAAACACCTCCCCTCTCCCCCTGGAAGAGTTAATATTCTCCCCTCTCCCTCCGGGAGAGGGCTAGGGTGAGGGCATGGGAGAGGGCCCGGGAGAGGGTGGGGAAGAGGGCGCGGGTGAGGGCTGGGAGGGACAACATTCTTCCCCTCTCCCTTCGGGAGAGGGGCTGGGGTGAGGGACGCCGACCTGATCCCCGATCCCCGATCCCGCAGTCGCAGTCCACCTTCAACCTCCGACCTTCAACGCAGTTCAAGGAGGCCTCCCTGGCCCCCGATCCCCGGTCCCTGTATCATTATCTGTGGCTTCCCGCGCGGCGCGAGCGCCGGTGATCTGCCATGACGACGCCCTGGACGCACATCCTCAAGAAGGTCGACGACTACCGGTGGGAGATCCCACCCACCTACAAGCCGGGCATGCGCGTCCCCGGGCTGGTGTTCGCCGACGAGCGCATGCTGCGCCAGATCGCCGAGGAACAGGCTCTGGAGCAGGTGGCCAACGTCGCCACCCTGCCGGGCATCGTCGGCTACTCCCTGGCCATGCCCGACATTCACTGGGGGTACGGCTTCCCGGTGGGCGGCGTGGCGGCGTTCGACGTGGAGAGCGGCATCATCAGCCCCGGCGGCATCGGGTACGACATCAACTGCGGCGTGCGCCTGATCCGCACCTCCCTCACCGAAGAGGAGGTGCGCCGCCGCCTGGAGCCCCTGGTGGACGCCTTGTTCGTCAACGTCCCCTCGGGCGTGGGGTCCACCGGGCGGGTCAAGGTCAGCATGGGCGAGATCGATGACGTGCTGCGGGGCGGAGCCCGGTGGGCCGTGCAGAAGGGCTACGGGTGGCCCGAGGACCTGGAGGTCATCGAGGCCGGAGGGTCTCTGCCCGCGGCCGACCCCGACGCCGTCAGCGACGCCGCCAAGCAGCGCGGCCGGGGACAGATCGGCACCCTGGGCTCGGGCAACCACTTCCTGGAGGTCCAGGTGGTGGACGAGATCTACGACGCCCGCGCGGCGCGCGCCATGGGGATTGACCACGTGGGCCAGGTGGTGGTGTTCATCCACTGCGGCTCCCGCGGCCTGGGCCACCAGGTGTGCACCGACTACCTGCGGGTGGCCGAGCGCTCGGCCCGCCAGCACGGCATCCACCTGGTGGACCGGCAGCTGGCCTGCATGCCCTTCCGCTCGCCGGAGGGCCAGCGCTACTTCGGCGCCATGAGCGCGGCCGCCAACTTCGCCTGGGCCAACCGCCAGATGATCACCCACTGGGTCCGGGAGTCCTTCAGCCGCGTCTTCGGCCGCAGCCCCGAGGACCTGGGCCTGCGATTGGTCTACGACGTCGCCCACAACATCGGCAAGGTCGAGGAGTATCCGGTGGACGGCCAGCTCAGGCAGGTGGTGGTGCACCGCAAGGGTGCGACCCGGGCCTTCCCGCCGGGCCACCCCGAGATCCCGCCCCGCTACCGGGAGATCGGCCAGCCGGTGCTGGTGCCGGGGGACATGGGACGGTACTCTTTCGTCTGCGTCGGCACCGAGGACGCCATGCGCCTGTCGTTTGGTTCCACCTGCCACGGCGCCGGGCGGGTGATGGGCCGCAAGCAGGCCGTGCGCACCCTGGCCGGGGTGGACATCGCCGAGCAGCTGCGCCACCAGGGCATCCTGGTCCGCGCCCAGGATCGCAGTCTCCTGGCCGAGGAGGCCTCCCCGGCCTATAAGGACGTCGCCGACGTGGTGGCCGTCTGCCATGCGGCCGGCCTCAGCCGCCGCGTGGCCCGCACGCGGCCTCTCGGCGTGGTGAAAGGATGACCTGCGGGATGCGGGACCGGTGATCCGGGATCGGGGATCCGACATCGGAGGGGACCCCGTCCCTGCCGGGTCCCCGATCCCTGATCCCCGGTCCCGGATTTCTGATCCCGGGTCCGGCAGTGCTCAACAGGAGGGCTGGCGTGTCCGAGCGCGACGTCTTCGCCGTCCAGGAGTTCCCCCTCAAGGGTCTGTGGTTCTACGACCGGTACACCGACAGCGAGGTGCACGTCCACCGCTGCGGGGAGGTGGTCGCCCGCGCCCGCACGGCCTACCAGGACGTGCTCATCCAGCGGTGTGACCACCTGGGCCTGTGCCTGGTGGTGGACGGCAAGATCCAGTCCGCCGAGGTGGACGAGTACATCTACCACGAGCTGCTGGTCCACCCGGCCATGCTGGCCCACCCCCATCCCCGGCGGGTGCTGGTGTGCGGGGGCGGGGAAGGGGCGCCTCTGCGGGAGGTCCTGCGCCACCCGTCGGTGGAGTCGGTGGTGATGGTGGACATCGACCGGGAGCTGGTGGACCTCTGCCGCCGCCACCTGCCGTCCTGGCACGCCGGGGCGTTTGACGACCCGCGGGTGGAGGTGGTCTACGGCGACGCCCGCGCCTACGTCGAGCGGACCGACCGCCGCTTCGATGTCGTGATCAACGACATCACCGACCCCATCGAGGGCGGGCCCAGCAAGCTGCTGTACACCCGCCAGTTCTACGCGGCCGTGGCCCGGGTTCTGGAGCCGGGCGGCGTGTTCGTCACCCAGGCCATCGGCGTCCACTACGACGCCGGGGACCGCCTCCACGCGGCGATCCACCGGACCGTGCGCGAGGTCTTCCCCCACACCCGCTCCTACTGCGAGTACGTCATGTCGTTTGACTACCCGTGGGCCTTCGTGGCCGGGTCGCGGGAGCCGGTGTGGGAGGACCTGGACGACCCCGCGGAGGTGGACCGCCGCCTGCGGGAGCGCGGGGTGGAGCTGCGCTTTTACGACGGCATCACCCACCGCCGGGTCATGAGCCTGCCCCGGCCCCTGCGGCTGCTGATCGAGCAGCAGGCCACCATCATCACCGACGAACACCCTTTGGTCGTCGACTGACACCTGCGACGGACTCCCTCTCCCTCCGGGAGAGGGCGCGGGTGAGGGCCCGGCAGAGACAATACCTTCCCTCTCCCTGTGGGAGAGGGTTAGGGTGAGGGCGTGGGAGGAGGTTAGGGTGAGGGCCCGGGAGAAGGCGGGGGAGAGGCTGGGGAGAGGACGGGTATGAGGAAGCGAGTATGCTGATCCCGGACTCCTGATCCCGGATCCCGGATCGCCGCCATGCGCATCGAGCTGACCGACGAGCAGCGCCTCATCCACCAGACCGTCCGCGAGTTCGCCCGCGCCGAGCTGCGCCCCCACGCTGCCCGGTGGGACCGCGAGGGACACTTTCCCCTGGACCTGGTCCCCCGGATGGCCGCCCTGGGCCTGTGGGGTCTGATGGTCCCCGCCGACTACGGCGGGGCCGGCCTGGACACGGTGAGCGCCATGCTGGCGATCGAGGCCGTTGCCTGGGGAGACGCCGGCATCGGTCTCAGCGTGGCGTCCCACAACTCCCTGTGCACCGGCCACATCCTCCACTTCGGCAGCCCCGAGCAGAAGCGCCGCTACCTGCCCCGGCTGGCCCGGGGCGGATCCCTGGGCGCCTGGTGCCTGACCGAGCCCGTCGCCGGCAGCGACGCGGCCGCCATCCAGACGCGCGCGGTGCGCCGCGGACGAGGGTGGGTCCTCACCGGCACCAAGGTCTTCGTCACCCAGGGCAGCGTGGCCGGCGTCTACGTGGTCATGGCCGTCACCGACCCCCAGGCCGGGCGGCGCGGCATCTCGGCGTTCATCGTCGAGCGGGACGCCCCGGGGCTGCGGGTGGGCAAGAAGGAGGACAAGCTGGGGGTGCGGTCCAGCGACACCGCCGAGGTGGTGCTGGAGGACTGCGAGGTGCCCGCCGACGCGCTGATCGGCCCGGAAGGCGACGGCTACCGCCAGGCGATGCGCGTCCTCGAGCGCGGCCGCATCGGCATCGGCGCCCTGGCGGTGGGCATCGGCCGCGCCGCCCTGGACGACAGCCTGGCCTACGCCCGCCAGAGGACTGCCTTCGGCAAACCCCTGGTGGAGCACCAGGCCATCCAGTTCATGCTGGCCGACATGGCCACCGAGCTGGACGCCGCCTGGCTGCTGGTCCTGCGGGCCGCCCAGCTGGCGGACCTGGGCCAGCCCTTCCGCCGGGAGGCCTCCATGGCCAAGCTCTTCGCCTCCGAAGCGGCCGCCCGCGCCGCCACCCGGGCCGTCCAGATCCACGGCGGCTACGGCTTCATCAAGGACTACCCCGTGGAGCGCTACTACCGGGACGTCAAGCTCACCGAGATCGGCGAGGGAACCTCCGAGATCCAGCGAATCATCATTGCCAAGTCCCTGCTGGAAGGCTACCTGCGAGAGGGATAACACTCCCTTCTCCCTCCGGGAGAGGGCGAGGGTGAGGGCCCGGGAAAGGGCGAGGACGAGCCACGGATGCACCGGTCAGCTCACCCATTTCTGGAGCGCCTGCAGGAAGGCGTCCTGCTGGCCGACGGCGCCATGGGCACCCAGCTCTACGCCCGCGGCGTGCCGTTTGACCAGTGCTTTGACGCCCTCAACCTCACCCGGCCCGACCTGGTCCGCCAGATCCACCTGGACTACATCCACAGCGGCGCCGAGCTGATCGAGACCAACACCTTCGGCGCCAACCGGTTCAAGCTCGCCCAGCACGCCCTGGCTCACCGCCTGGGCGAGATCAACCGGGCCGGCGCGGCCCTCGCCCGGGAGACCGCCGACGCGGCGGGCCGCCCGGTGTTCGTGGCGGGCTCGATGGGGCCCATCGGCCGCCCCATGGCCCCCCTGGGCGCCGTCAGTCCGGAGGAGGTCCGCCAGGCCTACGCCGAGCAGGCGGCGGCCCTGGTGGAGGGCGGGTGCGACGTCCTGATCCTGGAGACGTTCACCGACCTCGCCGAGCTGGTGGAGGCGGTGCGGGGCGTGCGGGATGCCACCGACGTCCCTCTGATCGCCCAGATGACCTTCACCCAGGAGGGCCGGACCCTGCTGGGCCACGAGCCGGCGGAGATCGTGCGGACGCTGGAGGCGCTGCCGGTGGACGTGGTGGGGGCCAACTGCAGCGTGGGGTCGCTGGGGATCCTCCAGGTGATCCAGCGCATGGCCGCCGCCTCGCCCGCGGTCTTCCTGTCGGCGATGCCCAACGCCGGCTTTCCCGCCTACGTGGGCGGCCGCTACATCTACGTCTCCACGCCTTCCTACATGGCCGGCCACGCCCGCCAGATGGCCGCGCTCGGCGCGCGGATCGTCGGCGGGTGCTGCGGCACCACCCCCGAGCACATCGCCGCCATGCGGGAGGCCCTGGCCGGCCCCGCCCCCGCCGTCACCACGGCGGTGGTGGAGTTTCCTCCGGCCCGGCCGCCCGCCGAGGAACCCGCAGCGCGCCCGGAGCCCACGCCGCTGGCCCAGAAGCTGGGCCGGACCTTCGTGATCACGGTGGAGGTGGATCCTCCCCGCGGGGCGCAGGACCGGCGGGAGCTGGACGGCTGCCGGCGCCTGCAGGAGGCCGGGGTGGACGCCGTGGACGTCGCCGACAACCCCCTGGCCCGGCTGCGGATGAGCCCGTGGGCCATGTGCGCCCGGATCCAGAGCGAGGTCGGGCTGGAGACGGTCCTGCACTTCACCACCCGGGACCGCAACCTGGTGCGGCTGCAGTCGGACCTGCTGGCGGTGCACGCCCTGGGCGTGCGCAACGTCCTGGTCCTGCGGGGCGACCCGCCCCAGATGGGCGACTATCCCAACGCCACGGCCGTCTCCGACGTCACCCCCTCAGGACTGGTGCGCCTGATCAAGGAGTTCAACCGCGGCCGCGACCAGTCGGGCAACCCCATCGGGGCGCCTACCGCCTTCACGGTCGGGGTGGCCCTCAACCTGGCGGCGGCGGATCTGGACCGGGAAGTCCGGGTCCTGGAGCGCAAGGTGCGGGCCGGCGCCGACTTCATCTGCACCATGCCCATCTACGACCCGGAGGTGCTGGACCGCTTCCTGCGTGTGGCCGGCGGGCTGCCCCTGCCGACCCTGGTGGGAGTGCTGCCCCTGGTCAGCCACCGCCATGCCGAGTTCCTGCACAACGAGGTGCCCGGCTTCCGCGTGCCCGACTGGGTCCGGGAGCGGATGCGGCTGGCCACCGACGCCAGGGCCGAGGGCATCCGCATCGCCCACGCCCTCGTCGAGGCGATCCGCGGCCGGGTGGCCGGCCTGTACCTGATTCCGTCCTTCGGCCGCTTCGATGCGGTGCTGGAACTCGTCCGCCTTGCGCGCCGCGCGGCGGTACCCTAAACTAACGGAAGCGCAAAACAAACCACCCCCCTCTCCTTTTGAGCGACGTAACACCTCCCTCTCCCTCCGGGAGAGGGCGGGGTGAGGGCAGGGGAGAGAGATGACACCTTTCCCTCTCCCTCCGGAAGAGGGCTGGTGAGGGCAGGGGAGAGAGAGATGACACCCCTTCCCCTCTCCCTCCGGGAGAGGGCGAGGGTGAGGGCAGGGGAGAGGGTGGGGAGAGGGCTAGGTGAGGAACAGAGTGAGGGCCGACCAGTGATCACCACCGTGATCGGCAGCTACCCCAAGATCCCCGATCCCCCGGCGCCCGGCCGCTGGCGCACCACCGTCGAGAAGGTCCAGAAGGGCCAGGCGACCGAGGCCGAGCTGCGCCGGGTGGAGGACGAGGTCACCCTGGAGGTGATCCGCGAGCAGGTGGACGCCGGCGTGGACCTGATCACCGACGGCCAGATCCGGTGGGAAGACGGTCAGACCTACTTCGCCCGCCGCCTGCGGGGCTTTTCCATCAACGGGCTGCAGCGCTACTTCGACACCAACGTCTACTACCGGGAGCCCGTCGCCGAGGGCGAGGTGGCGTGGGTGGAGCCCATCACCGTGGCCGACTTCGAGTTCGCCCGCCGGCACAGCCCCCGGCCGGTCAAGCCCGTGGTCACCGGGCCGTTCACCCTGGCCCGGCTCAGCCGCAACCGCCACTACCCCTCCGACCGCGACTTCGCCCTGGCCCTGGCCCGCGCCCTGAACAGCGAGCTGCGGGCCCTCCAGGCCGCCGGGGCCGAGGTGATCCAGGTGGACGAGCCGGCCCTGTGCGCCCACAAGGCCGACTACCCGCTGTTCGCCGAGGCGATGGCCGTCCTCACCGAGGGCGTCACCGCCCGCACGGTCCTGGCCACCTACTTCGGGGACATCAACGGCCTGTACCCGCAGATTCTGGACCTGCCCTTTGAGGTGATCGGCCTGGACTTCGTGGCCGGGCACCGCAACTGGGACGTGATCCGCCGGGCGCCGTTCACCCGCGGCCTGATGGCCGGCCTGCTGGATGCCCGCAACACCCGCCTGGAGCCGGTGGACGAGCTGGTCGCCGCCGTCCGGCGGCTGGCGGAGGTGGTGCCGCCCGACCGCCTGCAGCTGGCGCCCAGCGCGGGCCTGGAGTTCCTGCCCCGCGGGGTGGCCCGGCGCAAGCTGGCCCGTCTGGTGGAGGCCGCCCGCGCGGCGGAGGGCGTCCTGCGGGAGGCGCGGGCATGAGCCTGCCCCTGCTGCCCACCACCGCCGTCGGCAGCTACCCCAAGCCGGACTACCTGCTGGAGGCGCGCCGCAAGTTTGCCCGCCGGCAGATTTCCAAAGAGGAACTGACCGAGCTGGAGCGCCGGGCGACCCGGGAGTGGATCCGCATCCAGGAGGAGGTCGGCCTGGACCTGCTGGTGGACGGCGAGCAGTACCGGGGCGACATGGTGGCCTACTTCGCCGACGAGATGGAGGGGTTCGCCATCGCCGGCCTGGTGCGGTCGTACGGCAACCGCTACTACCCCAAGCCGGTGGTGGTGGGCCCGGTGGGCCGCCGCCGGCCGGTGACCGTCGAGTGGTTCACCTTCGCCCAGTCGCTGACCGGGCGGCCGGTGAAGGGGATGCTGACGGGCCCGTACACCATCGCCGAGTGGTCGTTCAACGAGTACTACCCCACCCGGCGGGAACTGGTCCTGGAGCTGGCCCGGGCCATCCACGAGGAGGCCCTGGACCTGGAGCGGGCCGGCGCCCGCTACATCCAGATCGACGAGCCGGCCATCCACACCCGCCCCGAGGAGGACTTCGACCTGGCCCGGGAGGCGATGGAGATCGTCACCGACGGCCTGAGCGCCTACACGGTGACCCACATCTGCTACGGCGACGTGCCCCGCATCTACCCGGCGATGCTCTCCCTGGCCGTCCACCAGCTGGACCTGGCCCTCAAGAACGAGGAGTTCGCCCTGCTGGAGACGTTCAAGACGGCGCCGTTCACCAAGGACATCGGGCTGGGGGTGGTGGACGCCCACTCCCACCGGGTGGAGTCGGTGGAGGAGATCGCCGACGGCATCCGCCGGGCGATGGAGGTCATCCCCGTCGAGCAGATCTACATCTCCCCGGACTGCGGGCTGAAGACCCGCACCATCGAGGAGACTGTCGGCAAGCTGCGCAACATGGTGGCCGCCGCCCGCCTCGTCCGCAGCGAGCTGTAGCCCCCGCACCCCGCCCCGCTACCTCCCCTCCCTCTGGGGAAGAGAGTCGGTGAGGGCCGGGAGAGGTCATTCTGGGAGAGGGCCAGGGTGAGGGCCCGGGAGAGAGATGACACCTTCCCCTCTCCCTCCGGGAGAGGGTGCGGGTGAGGGGTAGTACACTTCAACCTTGGACCCTCGACGTAGTAGGAGGGTGCCGCAGTCCCTGATCCCAGACCCCACGGTTGCCGTCCCCGGTCCCGACTTTCGCCCATCCCCGCCAGCGTGTACACTAGCCGGTGACATGGTGAAGGTCGAAGGCCGCCGCATCATCCGCGCCCCCGTCCAGAAGGTCTTCCAGCTGGTCAGCCGCCTGGACGCCCAGCCCAGGGTCACCGGCCTGTGGCTGACCGCCGACCTGCTGGAGCGCCGCTCCAACACCCTCACGGTCTACTACCGCGGCTACTTCGGCGGCATCCCGGTGGAGTCCGTCCAGCGCGCCGTCCTGCACCCCAACCGGCGGATCGAGTTCCGCCAGACCCGCGGGGGCCTGCGGACGTTCCGGGGACAGTACACGCTGAAGTCCGTGGACGGGGACACCGAACTCGCCCTGACGGTGGAAGCCGACGTCGGCATCCCCCTGATCTCCGAGGAGTCCGCCCGGCGCGTCCTGCGCGCCTTCGTGGAGCGCAGTCTGGACAAGTTCAAGCTGACGGCCGAGCGCGACCTGCCCCGGGTCACCCGGAAGGCTCAGGAGCCGCAGAACGTTTCCGAGGAAGCCGTACAGCCGGCGTCGGACGCCGGACCTGCTCCCGCCGGGCCCGCGCGCGCGGAACCCCAGCCCTCTCCGCCGCAGACCGCCGCCCCGGCGGCTTCGCCGCAGCCTCAGCAGGCCAGGACCACCGGCGGCCGCCGCCGGCGGCGCCGGCGCTCCCGCCGCCCCGCCCCTCCGACGCAGTAATTCCGCTCTCCACGGCGACGCGAACGCGCGCCCCCCACAACTCCCCTCTCCTCCGGGGGTTAATATACGCGCCCCTCTCCCTCCGGGAGAGGGCTCGGGTGAGATGACACCTCCCCTCTCCCTCCGGAAGAGGGCTCGGAACACCTCCCCTGTCCCTCCGGGTCAACGCGTAAGTTCCGGACCCGGTCCCGTAGTACACTCTTGACCAGACGCCGTGAGCCCCCGGATGCCCGTCCCCACCCAGATCGGCAGCGTCGCCGACGCGACCTTCACCATCACCTGGTCCGACGGCCACCGCTCCACCTACACCTGGCAGAGCCTCCGCCTGAACTGCCCGTGCGCCCGCTGCCGGGGAGAGCCCGGCTACACGCCGCGCCCACTGACCGCAAAGGATGTTCCCCCGACCATCCGGGCCCTGCGGGTCGAGCGGGTGGGCGCTTACGCCCTGCGCTTTGTCTGGATGGACGGCCACGACACCGGCATCTATCCCTTCCCGCTGCTGCGCTTCGAGTTGTGCCAGTGCGACGACTGCACCCGCGCGCGTGCAAAATCGCGGACGCCCGGAGCCGCGGACGCGGAAGACCCACCCAGATAGGCCGACACTCCCATCAACACCACTCCCCCCTGGCGATATCGCCCCCCTCTCCCTCCGGGAGAGGGCGCGGGTGAGGGCTGGGTGAGATAAACTCCCCTCTCCCTCCGGGAGAGGGTGCGGGTGAGGGCGGGGGAGAGTCGA
Source organism: Armatimonadota bacterium (assembly GCA_031081675.1). Taxonomy (NCBI): domain Bacteria; kingdom Bacillati; phylum Armatimonadota; species Armatimonadota bacterium. The sequence continues at coordinate 16,292 of JAVHLZ010000001.1, read as the reverse complement.
CATCTTCCCCTCTCCCTTTGGGAGAGGGCAGGGTGAGGGCATCTTTGACACCCCGCGACGGCCGATGCTAGCATGAAGGTTGACGCCATTTTCCCGAGAGGCATCCCGTGACCACCACTCCCCCGCCGACCCGCGATCAGATCCTGGAAGCCCTGCGCGACGTCCAGGACCCCGAGCTCCACAAGAGCATCGTCGACCTGGACATGGTCCGGGATATCGCCATCCGCGACGGCCGCGTCACCGTGGACGCCGTCCTGACCATCGGCGCCTGCCCCCTGCGCGAGACCATCGTCGAGTCCATCAAGGCCAGGGTGCGGGCCCTGCCCGGCGTCCGCGCGGTGGACGTCGCCCTGGGCGTGATGACCCCCCAGCAGCGCCAGGCTTTGATCGAAAAGCTGCGGGGGGGCGAGGTGGGCACCCAGGGCCGTCCGTCGTTCCTCGGGCCCGACTCGCCCATCCGGGTCATCGCCGTGGCCAGCGGCAAAGGCGGCGTCGGCAAGTCCACCGTGACCGTGAACCTGGCCGCCGCCTTGGCGGAGATGGGCCACCGGGTGGGCGTGGTGGACGCCGACGTGTACGGCTTCAGCATCCCCCGGATGCTCGGGGTCAGCGGGCGGCCCACGGTCATCGACCAGATGATCATCCCGCTGGAGCGGGACGGTATCCGCGTCATCTCCATCGGCTTCATGCTGCCCGACGAGGAGCAGGCGGTCATCTGGCGCGGTCCGCTGCTGCACAAGACCCTGACCACCTTCCTCAACGAGGTCCACTGGGGAGACGACCTCGAGTACCTGCTGCTGGACCTGCCGCCGGGCACCGGGGACGTCTCCATCACCATCGCCCAGACTCTGCCCTCTAGCTGCATGCTGCTGGTCACCACTCCCCAGGAGGCGGCGGTGAAGGTGGCCCTGCGGGCCGCGAAGATGGCCGAGAAGGTCAACATGGAGGTGGTCGGCGTCGTCGAGAACATGTCGTACTTCCGCCCGTCCCCCGGCGCCGAGCCGGTGTACATCTTCGGCCGGGGAGGGGGAGCCGCGCTGGCGGCCCAGCTGGGGGTGCCCCTGCTGGCAGAGGTCCCGCTGGACCCCGCGGTGCGGGAAGGCGGGGACGCCGGCCGCCCGGTGGTCCGCTCGCGCCCGGACTCGGAGGCCGCCGCCGCGTTCCGCCGGGCCGCCGAGCGCCTGCGCGACGCCGTCCCCGTCCCGGCCCGCACTTCCTGAGGAGGCCGGGGACCGGCACCGGACCAGACAGGTGGGGACAGTCCCCGACGCTCCTCTTCCCAGGGTGCGGGCCGCGGAGAGGTAATCTTCAGCCCCTCTCCCTGCTGGGAGAGGGTCAGGTGAGGGCCTGGGAGGGGATAACGCCTCCCCTCTCCCTCCGGGAGAGGGTGAGTCCGGGTGAGACCAACACCTTTCCCCTCTCCCTGTGGGAGAGGGCCAGGGTGAGGGCAGGGGAGAGGGTCAGGGTGAGGGAGGCAGTTCGCCTTCAACCTTGGACCTTCAACGCAGTCAATTGAGCGGCCGGGAGGTGGAGATGATGGCCACCGTCACTCCTGAACTCCACAAGAACCTCATCAACGGGAAGTGGGTCGAGTCCCGCACCCGCGAAACCATGCCGTCCATCAATCCCGCCACCGGCGAGGTCCTCGGCCTCGTCCCCAAATCCGGCCCCGAGGACGTCGCCGACGCCGTGGCGGCGGCCAAAGCCGCTTTCGAGAAGTGGCGCAAATACCCCGCGCCCCGGCGCGCCGAGATCCTGTTCCGGGCCGCCGAGATGCTGGTGAAGGAGAAGGAGAACCTGGCCCGCCTGATGACCCAGGAGATGGGCAAGATCCTCACCGAGACCCGCGGCGACGTACAGGAAGCCATCGACATGACCTACTTCATCGCCGGCGAGGGCCGCCGCCTGCACGGCTACACCACGCCCAGCGAGATGCCCAACAAGGCCGCCTACTGCATCCGGGTGCCGGTGGGGGTGGTGGGAGTCATCACCCCGTGGAACTTCCCCATGGCCATCCCATCGTGGAAGATCATCCCCGCCCTGGTGTGCGGCAACACCGTGGTGTTCAAGCCGGCCACCTACACGCCCCTGGTGGGCCTGCGCTTCGCCCAGATCCTCCAGGAAGCCGGCCTGCCGCCGGGCGTGCTGAACGTGGTCACCGGCAGCGGCACCACCGTGGGCGACGCCCTGGTGGAGCACCCCGACGTGGCCATCATCTCCTTCACCGGGTCCACCGAGACGGGGCTGGCCATCGCCGAGAAGTGCGCCCGCCGCGGCAAGCGCGTCTCCCTGGAGATGGGCGGCAAGAACGCCGCCATCGTCATGGACGACGCCGACCTGGACCTGGCCACCGACGCCCTCATCTGGAGCGCCTTTGGCACCACCGGCCAGCGCTGCACCGCCTGCAGCCGCATCATCACCCACCGGCCCGTCCGGGGCGAGCTCACCGAGCGGCTGGTGGAGCGTGCGAAGCGGTTGCGGCTGGGCGACGGGCTGGACCCTGCCACCGACGTGGGGCCGCTGGTCAGCGACACCCAGCGGGAGCGCGTGCACGGGTACGTGGAGATCGGCAGGACGGAGGGCGCCCGGGTGCTGGTGGGCGGTCACCCGGTGACCGACGGCCCGCTGGCCCGCGGCTACTTCTACGCGCCCACCATTTTCGACAACGTGACTCCCGGCATGCGCATCGCCCAGGAAGAGATCTTCGGCCCCGTGACCGACATCATCGAGGCCGCGAGCCTCGAGGAGGCGGTGCAGATCCTCAACAACGTCCAGTACGGCCTGTCGGCGTCCATCTTCACCCGGGACGTGAACAAGGCCATGCGGGCGATTGACGACATCTTCACCGGCATCGTCTACGTCAACCACGGGACCATCGGCGCCGAGGTCCACCTGCCCTTTGGCGGGACCAAGAACACCGGCAACGGCCACCGGGAAGGCGGCCAGCAGGTCCTGGACGTCTTCTCCGAGTGGAAGGCGGTGTACATCGACTACAGCGGCCGGCTGCAGCGCGCCCAGATCGACAAGGACTGACGCCCCAACTCCACCCCCCTCAGTCCCCTCTCCCCCCGGGAGAGGGCGGGTGAGGGCTGGGAGAGATAACATCTTCCCCTCTCCCCCCGGGAGAGGGCGCGGGTGAGGGCCCGGGAAAGGACGGGGAAGAGGACGAAGATGAGGGCTCTGTGCCTGTGAAACCTGCCCCGCTCGCCACCCTCGCCTGCATACTGACCCTCGCCCTCCCGGCCGCCGGCGCCTCCGCGCCCACTGTCCGCATCACCGCCGACACGGTCCTCGCCCGCGAGGCCGGCCAGGTCATCGAGGCCCGCGGCGCCGTCACCATCACCGACGGCCGCATCACCATCCGCGCCGACCACCTCCTGTACACCCGCCGCGACCGACGCATCCGCCTGACCGGCCACGTCGCTGCTGTCACCCCTCAGGGCGACCTCCGCGCCCGGCAGGTTGTGGTGACCCTCACGCCGGCGGGAGCCCTGGAGGCGGTGGAAGCGGCGGGGGAGGTGACCGTGCGCTCGGCGGACCGGACGCTGCAGGCCGGCCGGGTACGCTACCGGCCGGTCGCCGACATCATGGAGGCGACGGACGGCGTGGTGCTCCGGTGGGCGGACCGGACGCTGCAGGCGGACCGGGTGCGCTACGAGGCGGGGAAGACGTTTGACGCCGACGGCGGTGTCACGGTACGGTGGGGAGACCGCGAGCTGACCGCCCGCCGGGTCGTCGGCGTGGCGGCCGGCCAGGTCCTGGAGGCGTCAGAAGACGCCGTGGCCCGGTGGGCCGACCGCACCATCCGGGCCGACCGCATGGTCTACCGTCTGGCGGAGGACGTCCTTACCGCCACCGGCGGGGTGACCCTCACCACGCGGAATCTCGCGGCGACAGCCCAGACGCTGGTCGCCCGCGGCGCCCGCACCGCCACCCTCGGCGGCCGCGCCCGCATGCAGACGCCCGATGGCGAGCTGCAGGCCGACCGGATCGACGTGCAGGTCCAGGAGCAGACCGCGCAGGCCTCCGGCAATGTCATGGGGGTCTTCCAGGACACGACCATCACGTCGCAGGCGGCGACGCTGTCTGTTCCGGACGGCTACGCCGTCTTCCGCGGCCAGGTCACCGTCCGCCGCCCCGGCCGCACCCTGACCGCCGACGTGGTCACGTTCTACTACCGCGAGCACCGCCTCGTGGCACAGGGAGAGACCACGATCCGCATACAGCCCGAGACACCCTGACCCGGCCCGGATCTCGGACACGCGACAGCCTCTCGCCTGGCTGCAAACCCTCCCCTCTCCCTCCGGAAGAGGCAACATCCTCCTCTCTCCCTCCGCGAGAGGGCCAGGGTGGGGGGGCAGTTCACCTTCAACCTTGGACCTTCAACGCGTCCTCATTCCACCCTCAACACAATCTTGCCGAAATGCTCCCTCCGCTCCATCACCTCCTGCGCCCGCGCCGCCTCCCGCAGAGCAAACACCCCGTGCACCACCGGCCGCAGCCGCCCGGACTCCACCAGCCCCATCACCCGGTGCAGCTCCCCCTTGGTCCCCATCCAGGTCCCGAAGATGGACAGCCGCCTTCCGAAGATGTAGCGGATGTCGGTGGTCGCCTCCGCGCCGGTGGTGGCCCCACAGGTCGCCAGCCGTCCCCCCCGCGCCAGGCAGCGGATGCTGGTCTCCCACGTCGCCCGCCCCACGTGGTCGAACACCACGTCCACGCCCTGGCGGTCCGTCAGCCGGCGCACCTCCTCGAAGACGTCCTGGCTGGTGTGGTCGATGACCTCGTCGGCCCCCAGCTCCCGCGCCCGGTCCAGTTTCCACCGCCCGCCGGCCACGGCGATCACCCGCGCGCCCAGCACCTTCGCGATCTGGATCGCGGCGCTGCCCACTCCGCTGCCCGCCCCCCAGATCAGGACCGTCTCCCCGGGCTGCAGGCGGGCGTTGGTGGCCAGCATGTTCCAGGCCGTGAGGAAAACCAGCGGAACCGACGCCGCCTCCTCGAAAGACAGACGGACCGGCTTGGGCAGCACGTTGACCTCCGGCACGACCACACACTCGGCGTAGGTGCCGTGCCGGTGCTCGCCCAGGATGGTGTACTCCGGGCAGAGGTTGTCCCGGCCGGCGACGCAAAAGCGGCACACGCCGTCGCTGATCCCCGGCGCCAGGACGACCTCCTGGCCGGGCTGCACCGTGCGCACCGCCTCGCCCGCCCGCTCGACCACGCCGGCCCCGTCGGCGCCCGGAACGTGGGGGAACGAGAGGCGCAGACGCGGCAGGCCCCTCCGCACCCATAGGTCGATGTGGTTGAGCGCCGCCGCCCGCAGCCGCACGAGCACGTCGGTCGGCCCCACCGGCGGGTCGGGCATCTCCTGCTCCCGGATGACGTCCGGCCCCCCGTGCCCCGTGTACACCACCGCCCGCACGCCTCTCACCCCCGCGAACTTGGAACCGGCGACCAACGGTCATGTATCGGAAACCAGACCCTCTTTCCCCACACGCTTTCCTCTTCCCTACCCCCACCCTCTCCCCCAAGGGGTGTACGGACCGGGGAGATAGGTGACAAGTGTACCGGAGACATGGGTAACAGTCGGCTCCAGAGTACTGGCATAATTCCCTCACCTGACCTGAGGAGGGAGCTATGCCCTGGAGGACGGTGGATCTCATGGCTCTACGGTACGAGTTCGTGACCATGGCCCGGCAGGCTGGCGTGAGCGTCAGCGCGCTGTGCCGGCGGTTTCAGATCAGCCGCAAAACCGGCTACAAGTGGCTGGGTCGCTACCGGCAAGAGGGTGTCGACGGGCTGGCCGACCGCTCGCGTCGCCCCCACGCCCTGCCCGCCCAGGTGTCTGCCGGAGTCGCAGAGGCCATCGTGACCCTGCGGACCGCCCACCCGACCTGGGGTGCCCGAAAGATCCTCCGCGCCCTGGAGCTCCAGGGTATCCGCCCTCTGCCCGCCGGGAGCACCATCACGGCCGTCCTGCACCGCCAGGGCCTGATCGCCACCGGGAGCCTGGGAGGCCGGCGCACCTGGCAGCGCTTCACGCACCCCGTCCCCAACAGCTTGTGGCAAATGGACTTCAAGCGTCCGGTCGTGACCCTGGCCGGCCGAGCCCACCCTCTGACCATCTTGGACGACTGCTCGCGCTTCAACCTGTGCCTGCACGCCCTGCCCCACCAGCGGACCCCGCTGGTTCAGGCCACCCTCACCGGGGTCTTCCAGCGTTACGGCCTGCCTGATGGCGTGCTGGTGGACAACGGAAGCCCCTGGGGGAGCGACGCCGAGCATGTCTACACTCCGCTGGGGGTGTGGCTGCTGCGGCTGGGGATACGCGTGCGGCACAGCCGCGCCTACCACCCCCAGACGCTGGGCAAGGAGGAGCGCTTCCACCGGACCCTGGAGCAGGAACTGCTCGCGGCCGCCAGTGGCGGGACCTGGCCCACCTGCAGGCGGCCCTGAACCGCTGGCGCGACCTGTACAACTTCCAGCGACCCCACGATGCGCTCCAGCTGGACGTCCCGGCCGCCCACTACCGCCCCAGCCTGCGGCCGTTTCCTGAACGATTGCCCCCGATCGACTACCCTGTGGGCCTGCCGGTCCGCCGGGTTCAGCAGGGCGGCCTGATCTCTTACCGGGGGCGGCAGTTCCGGGTCGGCCAAGCATTCACCGGGTACCCGGTAGCTCTGCAGCCCGCCGGGGTTGACGGCGTGCTGACGGTTCTGTTCGGCCACCACCCCGTGGGCCAGATTGACCTGCGGGGGGTGTGATAACCTGTTACCCATGTGTCCGGTACACCTGTTACCCTTCTCTCCAGTCCGTACACCTCCAAGGGGCGAGGGAGCAGTAAGCGCTCCCTTTCGCAACGCGGTCCACCTTCGACCTTCGATACGGCCGAGAAGGGGCCAACAGCCGCGACGGGACCACGGGCACGCGCCCCCAAAATCTCCCTTCTCCCTCTGGGAGAGGGCGAGGGTGAGGGCACACCTTCCCCTATCCCTCCGGGAGAGGGCCAGGGTGAGGGCTGGGAGAGTCAACACCTTCCCCTCTCCCTCTGGGAGAGGGTCAGGGTGAGGGCCAGGGAGAGGGTGGGGGAGAGGGCGGGAGCCTGTCAGTTCTGATCCCGGATATCAGACCTCGCGGTCGGACCGCGAGGACCCCGCCGGGGCACCGGAGAACACTCCGCTGGAGTGGCTGCGTGCCGGAGAGGTGGTAGTGCCGATGCCGATTTACGAATTCCGCTGCCGGAGGTGCCGCCGCAAGAGCAGCGTCTTCGTCCTTTCTTACAAGGAGCCGTTCACCCACACCTGCCCCCACTGCGGCAGCGCCGACCTGACCCGGATCATGTCCCGCTTCGCCACCGTCCGCTCCGAGGAGGACCGCCTGGAGTCCCTGGCCGACTCGGCCGACCTGGGCGACGTGAACGAGAACGACCCCCGCAGCGTCGCCCGCTGGATGAAGCGCATGGGCAAGGAGTTCGGCGACGAGCTCGGCGAAGACTTCGAGGAAGCCATTGACGAAGCCCTGGCCGAAGAGAGCAAGTCCCCCGAAGAGAAGGCCGACACCGAAGACTTCGAGTAACCTCCCTCGCCTCCGCCCTCTCCCCCCAGGGCGAGGGAGCGGTAACCGCTGCGCTTCCTGCCGTCATTCAACCCAAAACACCTCCCCTCTCCCTTTGGGAGAGGGTCAGGGTGAGGGGCAGTACACCTTCAACCTTGGACCTTCAACGTGGCCCTGATCCTCAGGCCCCCACCCACTCCGCCCCCGTCTCCCACACCTCCTTCTTCCAGATCGGCACCGTCTGCTTGAGGGTGTCGATGGCAAACCGCCCGGCTTCAAACGCCTCCGTGCGGTGACCCGAGGAGACCGCCACGGCCACGCTGATCTCCCCCACGTCCAGCCGCCCCAGCCGGTGGACGATGGCCACCCCCAGCAGCGGCCACCGCCTGCAGGCTTCCTCCGCCACACGCCGCATCTCCTTGAGGGCCAGCTCCCGGTACGCCTCGTACTCCAGAAACTGCACCCGCCTCCCCCGGCTGTTGTCCCGCACCGTGCCCAGAAAGACCACCACCGCCCCCGCCTGCGGATGCCGCACCCTCTCCAGCATCCCCCCCACGTCGACCGGCGCCTCCACCAGCCCCACCCACACCCCCGCCTCGTGCCCTTCCCTCTCCCCATGGGGAAGAGGTTCGGGATAAGGGGGACTGTCCCCGGGGGACTCGGGGGGACTGTCCCCATGGGGGTCCGGGTGACTGTCCCCAGCGGGGTTCGGGGACTGTCCCCCGCTGGTCCCGGGGACAGTCCCCGTTGGAGGAGAGTCATCCACTTCCCTGTCCCCTGAGGGGAGAGAGCGAGGGTGAAGGGGGTCCGGGTGACTGTCCCCAGCGGGGTTCGGGGACTGTCCCCGAACGGATCCGGGGACTGTCCCCGCAAGCGAGTCCTCCACTCCCCTCTCCCCATGGGGGAGAGGGCGGGGGTGAGGGGGTATGTCCTGACCCCCACTCACCGGCGGCAGCAGGACCAGCTCGTCCCTCTCTCCCAGCACCCTGTCCGGCGCTACGTACTCCTCGTTGACGGCAAACCTGTGCGGGGGAGGTAGCCTCTGGAGTTCGGGAAACCTGACGACCAGGTGCGCCCACACCTGCTGAGGCGTGGCGCCCTCCGGCACCTCCACGCTGACCGCTGGCGCCCCGATGGCCTCCCGATATGATGCGTACGCCCTCACCATGATCCTCATCGCAGCACCTGTATTCGACACCCTCCCCGCCCGCCACCCCCACGACCCCTCACCCTCACCCTCTCCCCCTCAAAATTCTCCCCTCTCCCTCCGGGAGAGGGCCAGGGTGAGGGCCCGGCAGAGACAACACCTCCCCTTTCCCTGTGGGAGAGGGTTCGGGTGAGGGCGCGACAGGCAACATCCTTCCCTCTCCCTCCGGGAGAGGGCGAGGGTGAGGGCTTGATCCGAATCCCGGATCCAAATCCCTGATCCCGGATGCCGGATCCCCGATCCCGCAGCCGTAGTACACCTTCAACCTTGGACCTTCAACGAGGTCCTGATCCCCGATGGCTGGTCCCGCAGGTGCAATACACCCTCAACGCAGTCAACGGGTAGGCGGATGGAAGATTTCAACGTATCCCCAGAATGTCCAGCATCTGCGCCGGGCTGACAATTCGGGTCTTCCCATACGACCCCAGTGGCAGCAGGTGAGTCCTGTCTCCCGTCACAAGGAACTCTGCCTCCGCCGCCACCGCGCACTCGAGGATCCGGTTGTCATCCTCCTTGGCCCTGATCACGGTGACCCGCGCCGTCGTGTGAACGACACGGGCCATTGCTCGCACGGCGCGCACGCGGGCGGCAGCTTCCCTCCTGCTGAGGCGGAACTTCTCCCGCAGGACCCTCTCGAACTCGTCTAGGATGAAGGGCGAGATGAACAGTTCCGCGTCGCCTCGGCGGACCCGCGACAGAAGCTGATCGGGGATGCTCCCCGGGAACGCCAGGGCGGAAATGAGAACGTTGGTGTCCAGGACGATCCGCACCGGACCGTCTGGCCTAGCGCCGGACCTCGTGGACGATCCGGTTCACGTCCTCCTCGGTCCGGATCCCTAGAGCCTGAGCCTGCAGGTTCGTCCTCCGCTGGAGCTTCCGCCACCGCTGTTCCTCCAGGTAGAAACGCAGCGCTTCCCGGACCAGTTCGCTCTTGGTCCGTCTTTCCTGCCTGGCAGCACGCTCGGCTTCCCTCACCAGACTCGGCGGCAGCGAAACCGTCCACGTCCTGGTAGTCCGCACAGCGATCCTCCCTAGGCTATCTTACTTAGTAAGATAAACCAGCCCCGCGGGTCCGTCAATCTCCCGTATGTGCTCGACCCTCCGCGGAAAAAACGTCCCTCCCCCTTTGGGAGAGGGCTCCCGGATGAGGGTGCAGTTCTCGGTCCCCGACCCCGGATCCCTGTCTAGGCCGAGCCCGCGGGGCCCGTCAACCTCCCCCCCTCGACTCTTTACCGGAGGAACGTCCCTCCCTCGGGAAAGAGCGCGGCTCCCGCAACCTTGGACCTCCAACGTAGTCAAGGGCGTCAGGGCATGAGAGAGGGCAGGGGAGAGGGTCAGGGTGAGGGCTGAAAGGGATGACATCCTCCCCTCTCCCTTTGGGAGAGGGTGAGGGTGAGGGCCCGGGAGAGGGCCCGGGTGAGGGCCAGGGGCGAGGAAGTAGTACAGGGCGAGGGCGAGGGAGGGGACCCAACTCGACTAACGCAGCCGAATGACCTCCCCCCTCCCCCGGACGAGGGAAACCATTCGCCCCCGCCGGTATCTACCGCCCTCCGACCGACCAAATCACTCGCCGCAGCCACATCCGGCCCTGGAATCACACGATCTCCTCCAAATGCAATTTTCCCCCGATCGAGTGAAGGGCGCCTCTCTTTTCCGTGAGAATCCCGGAAGCCAAAATACCCAGCACAACCAACCAGGCGGGAGTCATGCGAACCATGGCGGGGGAGCATTATCCCGCGCTTCCTGCTCCGCCCGGGCGCGTCACGGCGGTCCTCGTCGCCGACCCCCTCGTGCGGATCGCCCTGCGGCAGTTGCTGCAGGCGGCGGAAGAGGTGACCGTGGTCGGTGAGGGCACCGTGGAGCAGGCCGCGGATCTCGCGCGCCGCCACGCTCCGGACATGGTGCTGGTGGACGCCCAGCGCCTGCAGGACGGAAGGTTGCCCGACTTCCTGGCGGCCCTCCACGCGGCCTCTCCCCGGACCCGGACCATCGTCCTGTGCGAGGACGACGTGATAGATGGCCTGGTGGGCGCGGCGCGGGCGGGGGCGTGGGGGTACCTGCCGCGGGAGATCAGCGACCGGCAGCTGGCCCGGGCCGTCCGGCTGGTCCTGGCCGGCAGGGCCGTAATGGACTGTGCGCTGCCCCGCGAGCTGTTCGCGCGCCTGGGCCACCTGGACCACGGACAGCCTGCGGACAGGTCCGTCGTGGCGCTGACCCCCAGGGAAACGAAGGTCATCCAGGAGATGGCGGAGGGCCGCACCGACGAGCAGATCGCGCAGCAGCTGGGGGTGTCGGTCCCCACGGTGAAAACGCACGTCCGCTCCATCCTGCGCAAGACGCGGTCGCGGAACCGCACGGCGGCCATCGCCGCGGCGTTCCGCTGCGGGATCCTGAGGTAGGTCGGGAGGAGGGCACGATGAGCGGACCGGAGGCTGTCGTCTCGCCTCTCCCGGCAATGTCAACCGCCGACGAACAAGCGGTTTCGGCGGGGGCGTGGTGGTGTGAGGACCCGCGCTGGTACGTCCTCCAGACGAAGCCCCGCCAGGAGGACCGCGTAAGTGCCTTCCTTCACCTGCGCGCTCCGTCGGTGGAGGTCTTCCTGCCGCGGATCGAGGTCGTCCGCCGCCACGCCGGCCGGCGCTACACCGTGGTGGAGCCGCTGTTTCCCTCCTACCTCTTCCTGTGGACGCCTCTGACCCCGGCCACCTGGGACGCCGTGCGGTGGACCCCCGGGGCGCTCAGGATTCTGGGCGATGGCGAGCGGCCGGTCGAGGTGCCGGAGGAGATGGTGCAGGTGATCCAGGACAGAGTACGGCCTCTGGGCTTCGTGCGGGTCGGGCTGGACCTCCGGCCTGGAGAGCGGGTGCGGATCCGCACCGGTCCGTTTGCCGGGCTGGAGGCCATCTTCGAGCGGCCGACCTCCCGCCGGGACCGCGTCAGGGTGCTGCTGCAGTTGCTGGGCACCCTGACGCCCCTGGAGATCGACCCGCTGGACCTGGAGCGACTCTGATGCGAAATCCCAAAACCCTCCCCTCTCCCTCCAGGAGAGGGCGCGGGTGAGGGCTGGGAGAGATAACACCTCCCCTCTCCCTCTGGGAGAGGGTGCGGTGAGGGTAGGGCAGAGGGCCCGGGTGAGGGCCCCAAGCCGGTAGACGCAACTTGCCGTACCGGCCACAGGACAACCGAGAACGCACCACCGGGTTTGGAAAACGGAGTTCACCCGGAACGGCGGAGCCGTGCCCCGCAGTGCTTGGAACCGCCGCGGAAACCCGACCCTCCCATCCCGCCCCGCACAGCCAACATCCTCCCCTCTCCCTCCGGGAGAGGACGAGGGTGAGGGCCCGGCAGAGACAACACCTCCCCTCTCCCTCCGGGAGAGGGCGGGGTGAGGGCCCGGGAGAGGGCCTGGGAGAGGGCAGGGGAGGGGTGACGATGAGCGGTAAACTCCAAACGACGAGGTCCCCCATGCACCACCGCCTGATCACCCTGATCACAGCCACCGCCCTGGCCGCACTCGCCACGCCCGCCCTCCCCCAACCCGCCCCCCAGCCCTACACCCTCGGCCCCGAAGACGTCATCGAGGTCATCGTCTACGGCCAGCCCGACCTCACCCGCACCGTCGCCGTCCTG
>JAVHLZ010000001.1:0-3798 GCA_031081675.1 Armatimonadota bacterium | reverse complement strand
CCCCAACCCGCCCCCCAGCCCTACACCCTCGGCCCCGAAGACGTCATCGAGGTCATCGTCTACGGCCAGCCCGACCTCACCCGCACCGTCGCCGTCCTGCCCGACGGCACCATCTCCCTGCCCCTGGTGGGCATCGTCCGCGCGGCGGGCCTGACCATCGAGGAGCTCACCCGCCGCCTGACCGAGGCCTACGCCGTCTACCTCAAGAACCCCCAGGTCTCGGTGGTGGTCAAGGAGTTCCGCCGCATCCGGGTCTCCGTCATCGGCCAGGTCACGCGCCCCGGCACCTACGAGCTGCGGCCCGGCGCCACCGTCCTGGACGCACTGTCCGCCGCCGGCGGCCTCACCGAGAAGGCCTCGGTCACCGACGCCCGTCTGGTGCGGGCGACCGGCGAGACCCGCCCCCTGGCCCTGGACGCCCTGCTGGTCCGCCAGGAGCTCCAGCACAACATCACCATCGAGGCCGGCGACACCCTCATCGTCCCCGAGGACACCGTCAACCGCTTCTACGTCCTGGGTGACGTCAACAGCCCCGGCCTGTTCCCCCTGCGGGGCGAGGTCACCGTCCTGCAGGCCCTGGCCATGGCCGGCGGCCCCGTGCAGCGCGGCGCCGCCACCGCCCGCACCGTCCACATCGTCCGCCGCGGCGGCGCCCAGCCCCCTCCCGCGGTCGGCCGGGTGGAGCGCCTGCCCAACAACGGCGTGCTCATCACCGTGGACCTGCAGGCGGCGATGGAGCGCGGGGACCTCCGCCGGGACCTGCTGGTGCAGCCCGGCGACATCATCGTCGTCCCCCAGGCGGGGCTGACCACCGTGAGCACCATCGTCAGCATCCTGGCCGGCATCGCGGCCATCGTCAAGTGACCGCTACCCGCCGTCCGTCACCGGACTGCGCCTGTGGAGTGAGGAGATTGAGTAGATCGAGAAGATCGGGTAGATTGCGATGACCCCAAACCCTCCGCACGTCGAGAGTGAGCCGACCCTCCGCGACTACCTGGAGGTCCTGCTGGACCGCTGGTGGGTGGTCGCGGCCACCACCGCCGCCGCCCTGGTGGCGGCTTTGACCTTCAGCACCCTGGCCCCGCCCGTCTACCGCGGCACGGCCACCGTCATGGTGGACCGCGCCGGCAGCTCGTTTGGTCTGATCTCCGACATCACCGGCATCAGCCAGCAGACGTTCGTGGACACCCTGGCCGAGGTCGTCCGCAGCCGCGCGGTCGGCGAACGCGCGCTGGACCGCCTGGGCGTCCCGCCGGACGAGCGTGAGGAGGCCCTGCGCCGCCTGCAGGCCGGCCTGCGGGTCCAGCGGGTCCGCAACGCCGACGTCATCCGCATCCAGGCCGAAGGCCCTACCCCGCAGGCGGCCGCCGACGCCACCAACGCGGTGGCCGAGGCGTTTTTGGCCTGGCACGTGGAGGGCCGCCGCGCCCAGGCCGCCGCCGGGAGAAAGTTCATCGAGGACCAGCTGGCCATCGTCGGCCGCGAGCTGCGCTCGGCCGAGGACGCCCTGGCCGCCTACAAAGCCCGGGCCGGCCAGGTGGCCCTGTCCGAGCAGACCACATTGGCGGTGACCCGGCTCGCCGACTTCGAAGCCCAGCGCCGCGCCGCCTCCGCCGAGCGTCAGGCGGTGGAGGCCAGCCTGGCCCAGGCCCGGGCCACCCTGGCCGAGCAGGCCGCCACGGTGCCGTCGTCGTTCGTCCTCAGCGAAGACCCCGTGGCGGCCCAGCTGCGCCAGCAGCTGGCGTCCGCCGAGGTGGAGCTGGCCGGCCTGCGCGAGCAGTTCACCGACCGCCACCCCCAGGTCGTCGCGGTCAAGGCGAAGATCGAGGAGATCAAAAACCGCATGCAGACCCTGGCGGCCCGGCGGCTGGCCTCCCAGACCATCACCCTCAACCCCATCCACCAGGACCTGCTGGGGCAGGTCATCAAGCTGCAGATCGAGCGCCAGGCCCTGCAGGCGCGCGAGGCCGCCCTGGCCGCCGTGGTGGCGCGCTACGCCCGGGACGCCCGCGTCCTGCCTTCCCGCGAGGTCGACCTGGCCCGTCTGACCCGCGAGGTGAAGGTGGCCGAGCAGACCTACCTGTTGCTCTCGGAGAAGCTGCAGGAGGCCCGCATCGCCGAGGCGTCCATCGTCGGGGACCTGCGGGTGGTGGACCGCGCCGTTCCGCCGGAGTCCCCGGTGAAGCCCCGGACCGCCCTGAACACCCTGCTGGGGGCCGTGCTGGGCGTGATGCTGGGCCTGGGCGCCGTCTACACCCTGGAGGCCGTGGACACCACGTTCAAGACGGCGGAGGAAGCCGGCGAGTACCTGGACCTGCCCGTCCTGGCCACCATCCCGATATGGAAGGAGGGAGCCCGGTCGGCGCCCGCGGGGACGGTGCCTCTGGCGGCCGTCGAGCAACGCCGCTCGCCGTTCGCCGAGGCCTTCCGCCACCTGCGCACCAGCCTGTTGTACTCCAGCCCGGACCGGCCGCTGCGGATCGTCCAGGTGACCAGTCCCGGACCCGAGGAGGGCAAGAGCACCGTGGCCGCCAACCTGGCCGTCGCCCTCAGCCAGCTGGACCGGAAGGTGTGGCTGGTGGAGTGCGACCTGCGTAAGCCGCACCTGGTACTGCGTTTCCAGCCGCGGACCGAGTTCGGGCTGTCAGAGCTGCTGGTGGACGGGGTGTCGCTCGAGCAGGCCGTGCACGAGACGGAGGTCGCCAACCTGTGGTTTGTGCCCGCCGGCCGCACCCCGCCCAACCCGGCCGAACTGCTGGGCAGCCGCAAGATGCGGGCCTTTCTGTCCGGGGACCTGGACGGAGCCGAGTTCGTCGTCCTGGACGCCCCGCCCGTGCTGCCGGTGACCGACGCCGCGGTCCTGGCCCCGGCCGCGGACGGGGTGGTCCTGGTGGTGGACCTGCGCCGCACCCACCGCGACGCTGCCCGCCGCGCCAAGCAGCAGCTGCAGTCCGTGGGCGCGCGGCTTCTGGGAGTCGTGGTCAACGGCGCCACCCCCACCCGCCGCGGCTACTATTACTACTACTCGCACTACTACCAGGCGGAGGATCAGAAATCAGACACAACACCCCTTCCCTCTCCCCCCGGGAGAGAGCGCGGGTGAGGGCAAGCTGACGACGTCACCTTGCGTGAGAGAGGACCGAGCGCATACACAACACCCCTCTCCCCCCAAGGGGGAGAGGGCGAGGGTGAGGGGGGTCATCCGTGACCCACGCCCCACAACCCAGCACCACTAACCCCCCACCAAGAGCCCTCGTCACCGGCGGCGCCGGCTTCCTCGGCTCCCACCTGTGCGACCGCCTCATCGCCGAGGGGTTCGAAGTGATCTGTCTGGACAACCTCCTGACCGGCACCACGGACAACATCAGGCACCTTCTGGGACATCCCCGCTTCACCTTCGTCCACCACGACGTCACCCGTCCCATCGACCTCGACGCTCTCCTGTCCGGGAAGCAAGGACCACAATCAGGCATCAGTCACCCGCCCTTGAACTACATTCTCCACTTCGCCAGCCCCGCGTCCCCCAGGGACTACGCCCGGCACCCCATCCACACCCTCAAAGTGGGCGCGCTGGGCACCTACCACGCCCTGGGATTGGCCAAAGCACAGGGTGCGGTATTTCTCCTGGCGTCCTCTTCAGAAGTCTATGGGGATCCTGAAGTGAACCCTCAGCCTGAGTCCTACTGGGGTCACGTGAACCCCGTGGGACCGAGGAGCGTTTACGACGAGGCCAAGCGCTACGCCGAGGCCATCACCATGGCCTACCACCGAGCCCACGGTCTGGACGTCCGCATCGCC